>CAZMXX010000061.1:0-13688 GCA_964570315.1 uncultured Anaerolineaceae bacterium
CCCCATTTTACTTGCTAACCGGTTTGCTGAAAAACTTTTGCTCGGGTACTTACCTCCTTTGCCTGCCCAGCGCGAGAGACCTAACATCGTCACCCGACCGGACATAGCTAGCATTGCTTGAATGACGATGACCATCCGGCGTAACATTGTTCGTTCGGTTGAGTTGACGATTTCTACTAAAAGCGTGATAATATCCGACATGAGCAGTTGTTTCCTTTACGCTTTTCTCCTTGGTCGGTAAAAAACGTATCGTACTCAACTGCTCTCTTTTTCGCCAAAAACTGGCGAAGGTATTGATTAATAATCACCTTTAATGCTAGTTTTACCCCATTTTACTTGCTAACCGGTTTGCTGAAAAACTTTTGCTCGGGTACTTATATTGTTGGGTTGCAGGACAAAGATGGTAACTATTTGGGACTTGCTCCTGGCAAACCACCAACTTGCTTTATGGGCGAACGATATGATACGGGATTAAAACGCAATAATGGCAAACCGCGGATTGTTCAACGGTGGGTGCCTGACGCTGAGATGTGGGAACGAGGTCGCAATGCCTTTGAGATGAGGGCGAATGGGGCCAGTTATGTGGAAATCGAACGAGCGGTTTCATTGTTCCCAAATGCGAATAATCCCAGTAGCTCTTATTCATCATTCTTCAAAAATCGAATCTATATCGGTGAATTTCATTATGGCGGGCAGGTATTTGAAAATTTTGTTCCTGCGTTAACCACACCGGAAATTTGGGAAAAGGTGCAGGCCAGATATTATTCTCGCCCAAGACGCGGAGAAAAGTGGCCTTTAAAAAAACATCCTAAAGCCGGAAAAACAGCTTATCTAATGTCAGGCCTTTGCGAATGTATTTACTGTGGAAGTGCAATGCATGGCGAAAAAAATGTTCGTGGAAATGGACGAACCTGGCGGTTTTATCGGTGTTCCGGTAAAAAATTCGGCCGATGCCCCGATAGCTCACAGATAGCTGCAAGCAAATTAGAGCCTGCTGTATTGAATGCGGTATTGAGCTATGTATTGACACCTGAGTATGTGAATTCGCTGGTTGCGAAAGTTAGCCGACAGCTGGCCAATACTGATAAAATTGAAATGCGTATTGACATTGAAAAACAAAAGTTGCAGAGTATTGACCGTGCAGTTGCAAATTTGATCAAATTTATTGAAAATGGACGTTCTGGCGCTGTTGAAGCGCAGCTACATCAACGGGAAACTGAGCGGATGTTAGTTGCTAGTGAGCTAGAGAAGTTGGAACAATTATTGGAACATTCGAAAAATATACGAGTTGATGAGCAAGCGATTTTGGATGTGTTGACAAATCTATCAACCTCGCTAAAATCAGGAGAGATAAAGGTTCAGCAGTATATACTGCAACAGGCGGTAGAAAAAATAGAAGTCGGACGTGGTTACGCCCGACTTCAGTGTACTTTCCCGCTTGAACGGGTTTATTTGGTGCCCCCAACGGGATTCGAACCCGTGTCACAGCCTTGAAAGGGCTGTGTCCTAGGCCTCTAGACGATGGGGACCCGCTCAACAACGGGCAGAATTTTACCATCACCGGGGGGTTTTGGCAAAATGGCGGTGCTATTTTGCCAACGCCGCCAGCACCCGCCGAGTGATTTCCGCAACCAGCGAGTCGTCCACTGCCGACCCCTTTTGCGGCACGGCGCAGGTCTGCGCCTGCGGATGTGTCGCGCCGCACACGGCGCAAAATTGGTCCCCTTCCCCCGGCAGCGAAAGCCCCAGCGAGTCCCGCTGCACCAGCAGTTTCTCCACCTGATGCGCCGGTAACGGCTCCCCCCCGCCCATCAAATTCGCCATAAATGTGATGCGCGCAATCTGCTCGATGGTTTCAGTGCGATGAAACGCCTGCATCGGGCTGTTGCCCACCGCCAACGAGCCGTGCCGCTGCAAAATGATGCCGTCGTGTTGCCGGATGGCGTGCCGAATGGCGGCGGCATTCTCCGCGCTGGACGGGGTGGAATAGGGCGTGGTGGCTATCAACCCCAGGGTGACAATCACCTCCGGTAGCATACATTCGGTGAGCGAAACCCCCGCAATGCTGAGCGCGACGGCGGTCGGCGGGTGAGCGTGCACCACCGCCCGCGCATCGGGGCGATTTTTGTACACTTCCAAATGCATCGCCATTTCCGAAGTGGGGCGCAGTCGGGCGTTTTCCGGCGTGGGGGTATCCACTCGTTGCCCGTCCAAATTGATGACCAGCAATTCTTCCGGGCGCATAAACCCTTTGCACAACCCGCTGGGCGTGCAGAGAATACGGGACTCGTCCAAGCGGGCGGAAATATTCCCGTCGCCACTGACGATGAATTCTTTTTGATAGAGCAACTGACCCACCCGCACAATTTCCGCGCGGAGGTCGGCTTCTGTGGTGGCGTTGTTGGGCATAATTATTCCTTGAGTAGTTTTGCCGCCAGTTGCGCGATGGCGGTGGTATAGGCGGCTTGAGGGTTGCCGAGCACCGGCGGTTGTCCGCTGTGGATGGCTTTGCACAGGGTTGGCTCGAAGGGGATTTCCGCGTACACCGATGTGCGCAACGTTTTTTCCATGCTCGCCCGTTTTAAGGTGGGGGTGGCGGTGTTGCTGTTGAAAACAAGACACACGCGCTTGGGCGGGGCATCCAACGCGGCGATGGTTTTGCGTGCCACGGCGGCAGATTGCAGGGAGGGCAAATCGGGGGCGGTCACTAGCACCAGTTTATCAAGCAGAGGCAGCACCGCCAAAACATCTTTTGAAAAAGCCGATGGTAAATCGAAAATGGCAAAAGGGTACGCCGATTTTATCTCTCTGACAATTGTTTCCACATTGTGGAGGATGGGGGCGGCGCGGCGCACCAGCGGCGATGCCAGCAGCCTGACCCCCGTTTTCGGGTGCGATGCCAGCACGCCTTTCAGCGTTTCGGCGGTCAACGAACCGGACGTGCGCTGTAAATCCGCCAGCGATTTTTGAGGACGCAGCCCCAGCATCAACCCGGCGTGTCCCGCCAGCGGATGAAGGTCTGCCAGCACGGTGGGCGCTTTTTTGCTCAACCCGATGACGGCGGCGATATTCACGGCGAGGGTGGACACCCCCACGCCGCCGCGCAGACTGAAGAAGCCGATGGTTTTGCCGCCGGGGGCGACCGCACCGGGCGCATCTTCGGCGAGCAGTTCCGCCACTTTCAAAACAATCTCGGCGGGGGCGACGGTTTTGGGCATATAATCGGTTGCCCCGGCATTGATGGCTGTCTCTTGGTCAATGGGCTGAAATCGCGCCGAATACACCAGAATGGGCAATCTTTCCAGTCCCGGCATCGCGCGCACCCGTTGGGTGAATTGATAGCCGGTCATATGCGGCATCATAATATCCACAATCATGAGGTCGGGCGTTTGTTTTTTGATGGCGTTGAGGGCGGTGGGTCCATCCGGCGCGACCACGACGGTGTGTTTGGCGTTTGACAGGGTGAATTGCATCAAACGCAAAATATCGGGGTCGTCATCTACCACTAAAATGCGAGCCATTGTTTAGTCCTCGGTAATGATGCTGAACAGCGCCACAGCTTCTTTGTTCACCAGAATGACGGGTCCGCTGAATTGAACATTCGGGAAAAATGAATTTTCCGCCGTGCCCTGAAAGATGGGCATAAATCGGGTGGTGCCCACGGTGAGAATCGCCTTCAAATCAAATTTGCCAATGATTTCGAGCCTGCCGCTGACTTCAAAAGAGGGCAGGGTGATGAAAATATTTTCGGTGCTTTTGGAAAAAGCGTTGTATTTGTGTTCTTTCGAGAGTCCGTCTGTTTCGGTGGGGAGCACCACAAAAGTGATGTGGCGTTTTTCCAGCGCCGCTTTATCGTACCTGCCGATGATTTCGCCGGGGGTGTTGATGCGCGAAACGTAGACGCTCTGCACTTGCAGAAAATCGGTCATCCGGTCATTCAGCACATCAGCCAACCGCCGATTGCCGACCGAAATCTGGGCGGAAAAGCGATGACTGCTGGTGAAAATATCGGCGGTGAGAAGCGATTGGCGGAGGATTGGCGCTGCCATAGACTATCCTTTCGGGGTATGGCGCTAATGCAGTTCAATTGAATCCAAAATCCCGACAAGGGCGGAATTGATGGGCGCATCTTTGATGCCGGTCACCTGCCGCACGCCGTTCCCTTCCCGCAGTACCAGCACCGTGTCACCGATGCCGGCGTGGGTCTGGTCAATGGCAATGAGCGATGCCGGTTCCGGTTGGTCGGGTTGGTGCATCAGTTGGACAACCAGCAGTTTCTTGCCGTGGTATGCAGGGTGTTTAACGGTTGATACAATTGTACCAATAACTTTGCCTATTTCCATAAAGATGCGATTAAAATTCGCTGTATCCTTGTTTCAGAAGGTATGAAAAGCCCTTTTCGGTCACGTCAACGGTTTCCACAATGCCGATGACCGCCAAATCGGTGGGGGTTCCCTTCACATCCAACGCCAGCGAGGCTTCCCGCGAGCGCGCCAAAACCACGGTGTCCCCAAAGCCCGCCCGCAAGCCCGCGTCGGCGGCAACTTTCCGCGAACCGACCGGCTGGAGGTGTTTGTTGAGCGGCTGCACCACCAGCAATTTCACCCCTGCCAGCCCCGGGTGTTTGATGGTGGCAACCGCAGTGCCGACAATTTTTCCGAAGAGCATCGCGTTACCTGCGCGTCGCCAGCACACGGGCAATGGCGGCGTCAATGATACTTTCGGAGACGGTATCGCCCAATTTGGCGATGACGGCGGCTTTTATCTGCGCCACCGGCACGTCTTCGGATGCGGGTTGCGGGGCGGCGCTCTCTTTGACGAAAGAAATGCCCAGACTGCGCGCTTTTTCCTGTGCCAATTCTGTGTAAACGGAATCATCGTTCAGCGGCAGGGTGGTGATGCCCTGTGCCGCCAACGCTTCGATGTCCCGTTCGGTGTAAAAAGTTTTCCGGCTCATATTATTTCAACTGGCGACCCTCCAACGCTTCCAGCGCGTTGATAGCGGCGGTTTTGGCGGTGAGAATTTCGGCTTCTGTGCCTGACATCCACATTCTGCCGAAACGACCCACCGATGCGACGTGAATCAGTTTGATGTTGGCGCGTTTTTCCGCTTCATTTGCCGCCAAGTTGATGTACGCCGCCGGGGCGCATTCCAGCACCAGCAGCGTTTCACCGGCAACAAGCATACTCCCTTTGGTGAAACGGTTCAGCAATTGCGCCTGATATGGGTCAACGTTGGTTATCATCTGGGATGATGCCACTTGCGGTTTGATGCGGTCGCTTTCTGCCAAGCCCAGCCGCGCCAGCACCATCCGTCCCGCTTCGATGACGGCGGCTTGCGAATGGGAATGAATCTCAAACATCCCGAATTCACGCTCAACAATTTGCGCGCCGGGTTTCACTTCGGTGGCTTTCACGGCGATGTCCACCACGCGGAAGACTTCATTTCCGGGCGCCATCTCTACATATAAAGATGCCATCCCTTCCACGGGCAAATCGCCCTGTGTGACTGTGCCCACAAATGCGCCATACTGCGGTTGCATGCGGTCTAAAAAGCAGTATGCCCGCAATTGAAAATTACTGTCTGCCATAGTGTGCCTCGTTTCAACTTGATAATGCCACCCCGGTGGGGGTCACAAACATGGGATGGGGAGGAATTTCGGTGGCAACGCCGGTGATATCTTCGACCACTTGCCCCATTTCGGCGAAACTTGCGCTCCCCCCCACCAGATAGATGCGCTCAACCGGGTGGCGGGCGATGTGCCGGTTCACAATGGTGGCGACTTTTTCCATCACCGGCTTGACCACCGGAAACAGCCGCCGGTGATTGTCGGGGTCTTTTTTCAGCGCTTCCGCTTCCTCAAAGGAAATGTTGTGCGCCCCCGCAATCACCAGTGAGAAATGTGTGCCGCCGGTCGCTTCGTCGGCGGTGTAGACAACTTGTCCGTCTTCGATGATGGCGATGCCGGTTGTGCCGCCGCCGACATCCACCACCGCGCCATTGCGCACGCCGAGCACCAGATTCGCCGCGCTCGGCTCGTCGAGCATGCCGCTGCACGCCAGCCCCGCGCTGTACAGCACGTTTTCGCAGACGCGGGCATCGGCGCGGGAGGTGCCGGGCGGGTAGCAGGTGGCGGCAGTGGTCAGTTCCACGCCCAATTTTTGCTCGATGGTCTGTTTCATCCGGCGCACAATATCGCTGGCGCCGAGATAATCCACCACCAGCCCGTCGCGCACAACTTGCGCAAACTGGTATGCACCGGCGAGCGGCTGTTTGTTGCCGTCCAGCACCACCATCACAATATAGGCTGTGCCCAAATCCACCCCGACGTGCAGGGTGTCCGGCGCGACATATTTTGCGCCGTTGGGGTGGTGCATCAGCGCGTTGACGGCATCCAGCAGGGGATAATCGCTCATAGGGGAACGAAAAATCTATTTGTCGCCGGGCAGAATCATTTCCACATCGGAATGGGGGCGCGGAATGACATGCACGCTGACCAGTTCGCCCACTCGTTTTGCGGCGGCTGCGCCCGCATCGGTGGCGGCTTTCACCGCACCGACATCCCCGCGCACCATCACCGTCACGAAGCCTGCGCCGATGTATTCTTTGCCGATGAGTTTGACGTTGGCGGCTTTGACCATCGCGTCGGCGGCTTCAATTGCGCCCACCAGCCCTTTGGTTTCAACCATGCCGAGTGCGATCATTTGGATATCCATGAATGTGTCTCCTTGTAAAGTGTTTCGAGTTTCGGGTTTTATGTTTCAGGTTGCAGGGTTGTTTCCACGCAACACGAAATACGCAATACGATTATTCATCCCTCACGCCGATTTCCGGTACGTGATTTCGCCGTCAACTTCGAGGCTGTCCAAAATTGCCATGATGACGGTATCAACGGGGCGGTTTTGGGTGATGTCGGTTTGGCGGGCGGATGACCCGCTGGCGGTGAGCACCAAATCGCCCACGCCTGCGCCGACGGTATCAATGGCGACCAACGGTTTCCCCTTCGGTTCGCCGCGCTCGTCTGCCTCGCGGATGACGAGCAATTTCACGCCGATGAGTTTTTCATCTTTGATGGTGGAGACCGCAGATCCCACAACTTTTGCGATGAGCATATTTATCCCTTTCCCGCCGGTGGTGTGGGGGCGTGCCGGTTGGGAGGGGCGGCAACCGCCCACAGCAGTTTTTGCAAATTTTCCAGCGCGTGCAAATCGTAGGTTTTTTCGCCGCAATTGTCGCACACTTTTGCCGGAATGCGGTCAACAATTACCGTGCGGGGACCTTTCCACTGCACGTACACCACTTTTTGCCATTCAATTTTGCCGGTATGGCAATGCGGACACAATTGCATCAAATTAGCCTCTGACTTCTTTCACGATTTTCACGCCGGCACTGGCGCCCAAACGGGTCGCCCCCGCGGCGAGCATGTTCTTCGCGTCGGCGGCATTGCGCACCCCGCCGGACGCTTTGACGCCCATTGCGGGACCGACGACCTGCCGCATCAACGCCACGTCTTCCACGGTTGCCCCGCCGCCGCCAAACCCGGTGGAGGTTTTGATGTAATCGGCGCCGGCGGCTTTGGCGAGTTCGCAGGCGATGACTTTTTCTTCGTTGGTCAGTTTTGCGGTTTCGATGATGACTTTGCAAATTGCGCTGTGCCGGTGCGCGGTTCGGGTAACCATAGCGATGTCCCGTTCCACCAAGCCGTAATCGCCGCTTTTCAGTGCGCCAATGTTGATGACCATGTCCACTTCGGTTGCGCCGTCGTGGATGGCTTGCCGTGTTTCATAGCTTTTCACTTCGGGGGTGTTTGCGCCCAACGGGAAACCGATGACGGTGCAGGTTTTGACATCCGTGCCATACAGCAATTGCGAACACAACCGCACGTAGGTGGGGTTGACGCACACAGAGGCAAAATTGAAGTGGATGGCTTCCTGACACAGTTGGGTGATTTGTTTGGCGCAGGCTTCCGGTTTCAGCAGGGTGTGGTCAATAAAACGGGCGACATCCTGGTCGATTTCAGTGATGCCCAATTGCGCCGAGAAGCGGGTTGCGCCCGCTTCCAGCGCGGCAGTGATTTTCGAGGGGCAGTAAACCACACATTGCCCGCTGCAATCGCTGCATGAATCGGTCGGTTGTGTGTCCGGTGTGAGCTGCAAGCCGCCGGGAAGGGTGTTTCCGGCAGTCCTCGAACCATTGGTTTTCAAGATGGTTTGCGTGATTTCCTGTACAAGTTGTTCGATGGTATTGGCGTCCATAGGTATGTTCAGTCCTTCAGATAGCGTTTTTCGATTGCCATGATTTTGTCGGCGCGGCGGGCGTGTCTGCCTTCTCCGACGGGGGTGTTCAGCCACGCTTCCACCACAGATTCGGCGGTGGGTTGGTCAATCATCCCCGCGCCGAGGGTCAGCACGTTGGCGTGATTGTGTTCGCGGCTGTTTTTGGCGGTGGCGACGCTATAACACATTGCCGCGCGGATGCCCGGCACTTTGTTCGCCGCCATGCATGAGCCAATGCCTGCGCCATCAATGATGATGCCAAATTCCGCCGAGCCGTTTGCCACCAGCCGCGCCACAGCGTACGCTTGGTCGGGGTAGTCCACCGAGTCGGTGCTGTGTGTGCCGCAATCCAGCACGGTATAGCCGCGTGCCGTCAGAAACGGTTTCAGCGATTCTTTCATCTTAAATCCGCCGTGGTCAGCGCCCAGAGCGATGGTCGCGCCGGATGTGGGGGAGTCGGTGGGGGTTGGCGCGGTCATCTGCGTCAGCACCCGCCGGACAATTTCCTTCACCTGTGATTCCGAGATGGTCATATTTGCACCCAAATTCAGTTGAAACGTTCTGCCAGCCAATGCGACAGCGTTGCCTCTTCGGACGGGCGGTCGGCGGGGATGATGCCCCACGTGTCGGGGGGCCAGTACGAGACCCATGCCTTGCCCACCACGTTGTCCGCCGCGAGCATGCCCCAGTTGCGGGAGTCGTTGGAGTTGGGGCGATTGTCGCCCAGCACGAACAAAAATCCGTCGGGCACGGTGGCGGCGGACATCGAAGATTGGTCGAGCCGTGCGCCGAAGTTGTTGGGCAATAGCTCGCCATTGATGTAGACTGCTCCCCGTTGAATTTCCACCGTATCGCCGGGGAGTCCGATGATGCGTTTGACGAAATCTTTGTTCGGTTGCGTGGGGGGCACAAAAACCACCACATCCCCTCGGCGGGGCGGACGCAAATCGAATGGCAAATGATATGAGAGTTTATCTATCATCAGATATTGCCCATCCTGCAAATTGGGGTCCATACTGTGCCCTTCAACCCGGAAATTTCGGATGAGCAATTGCAGAATGACTAGCATCACCAGCGCCAGCACGACCGTTTCCACCACTTCACGGAGAATTGCGATGAAAATCTGCCAGCCGGTCATCGGGGGCGCGTCATCTGCGGTTGGTTGGCGGTTCTCCGGTTGTGCGTTCAAGGTGTCTCTCGGTCATTCATTCTTCTGTGATGATTATAGTATAGGTTGGGATGCAAAGCAAAGTTATTCGGAAGACACAGAAACGAATCGCCCGGTTTTGCGTCATAAAATTAAATGTCTATCCGTAAAATCCGGCGCAGAATGAAACTTTTACGTTGGGTTGTTTTCAGCCACGGATTAACACGAATTTTCACAAATTTTAGGCTAAAATTCGTGAAATCCGTGAAAATTAGTGGCTAAAACTCGTCCAAACAAAAAGTTTCAACAAGTTCATCCATTGAAATTCGAGACATTCGTCCATTCGTATCATTCGTGATTGAAATGTATCGCCATTTTTCGGATAGGTTTTAAGCTGATTTTAACCTTTTGGTTAAAGAGTTGTGTTATAATTGCCGATGCTATTTTTAGACGTTGGTCTCATTATTTTTTTGAAGGAGTTATTTTTTTATGCGCCGAACTTTTCAGTTTTCTATGCCGTTTTTGCTGGCAACCGTCATTGTGTGGGCGAGCTGGGGAATGCGCCCCATCACTCCCGCCCTCGCCGAATCCATCCCCGAAACGGTGACGGCACACCCCGCCGCCATCTCGCCGAGCTTCACCATCTCGCAGACGGCAGCTTTCACCACCTACGTTTTTTTGCCGCTGGTGCTGAACGGTTATCCCCCCGCACCCCCTGCGCCGACCTGCCCCACCACTTCGAGCAATTCATACAGCCTGATTCCGATAGACCCACAAGTCCCCGCCGACCACCCCGATTATTTGCACGGGGATTTGAATCTTTCGTTGCGTGGCTGGGAGCCGGTGACGGGCGCGTCGCTAGGGCTGGTAGGCTACAATGGTGGCACAGACAGCAATGCCCCCAATATGAAGGGCATTTTCACGGACGGGCGCGTACCGACATTCACATCGGCGTATCAGGTGTATGATTGGAATTGGGGGTGCGGTACGGATGGCTGTCGCGGGGGATTGCTGGGACAATGGGAAGTGACGTTGCTGGGCATGCAAACCACCCCCGGCGAAGTTTTACGCATCCCTTCCCGTGCGCCGGACATTTATCAGGGTAATTATCGGGCGTTGGTGCTATATGCGGAAGAAAATCGGCTGACACTGGTTTATGCCCGTGAAGATACGGTCGCCTTTGCCTATGCCGTCCATTTTGAAAATATCTGCACCGACCCGAACCTGCTGGCGCTGTACCGCTCGCGGGTGGATGCCAACGGCTGGCGCATCAGCAGCGGGGGGTATCAACTGCCCGCGCTGAACAACGGACAGCCGCTCGGCACGGCGTTGGATGGAGAAATGAAGGTGGCAATCCGCGATAGGGGGGCATTCATGGATCCCCGCTCGCAGAAGGATTGGTGGCGGTAAAGGGTAGCGGGTGTGCAGGTGAGAAAGTGGGAGCGGGGGGGATATTGCCCGCTCCCACACTTGTATTTCGCCGCCTGAAACTTGAAACCTGAAACTTGAAACCTGAAACCTGAAGCTTGAACCCCGCCCCCGTCACACGCTCGCGGTGGGGTTGAAGAGCCGCTCGTGCTCTTTGACGGCGTAGCGGTCGGTCATCCCGGCGATGTAATCGCACACGACCCGGTGCAGCGTTTCGGTTTCCAGTTTCGCTTGTGTTTCCGTGGGCAGGGTGGACGGATTTTCGATGAAAGCCTCGAATAGTTCGGTGATGAGCCGTTGCGCTTTGATGGACATACGCATCACCCGCCAATGGCGGTACAGGTTTTTGTAGAGGAATGCTTTCAGCGGGCGATTCAGTTCGGAGAAGTTTTCATCATGCCCCGCCAGATTGTGCGGCATTCGGCGCACATCATCCACCGATTGGATGTTGTTGTCTGCCAGCGCCCGGGTGGTGGCGTTGACCACGCTGGTCACTTCTTTGCCCACCAACCGCCGAATGATGCGGTGACGGTCCATTTCGGCGAGGGGGGTGTTGCCGTTCAGCCCGTTCAATCCCAATTCTGCCGTGACCACATTCCACAATTCAACGTCTTTTGAAAGCTGGGCGGGGGTAATCATCCCGGAGCGCAGTCCGTCGTCCAAATCGGCGGTGGTGTAGGCGATTTCATCCGCCAGATTGACAATCTGCGCCTCAATGGTTCCGCGCAAATCGGGTTCAAAATCGAAGGCGTCCCCTTTGTCGTATTCACTTTCGTGCTTCAGCATCCCTTCGCGCACTTCCCACGTCAGGTTCAGCCCCGGAAAATCGGGATAGCGATGTTCCAATTCCTGAATGATGCGCAAGCCCTGATGGTTGTGGTCGAAACCGCCGTGCCCGTCCATCAGCTTGTTCAATGCTTCTTCGCCACTATGCCCGAAGGGACCGTGCCCCAAATCATGCGCGAGGCAGATGGCTTCGGTCAGGTCTTCATTGGCGCGCAATGCCCGCGCGATGGTGCGCCCGATTTGCGCCACTTCGATGGTGTGGGTGAGGCGGGTGCGGTAATAATCGCCTTCGGTGATGATGAAGACCTGCGTTTTGTATTCCAGCCGCCGAAATGCCGTGGTGTGAATCACCCGGTCGCGGTCGCGCTGAAAGGGGGTGCGGTAGGGATGTTCATCCTCCGGGAACGCACGTCCCCGGCTTTTTTTGCACTTCATCGCATAAGGGGCTAAAATTTTTTCCTCTTGGGTTTCCAAAAAGTCTCTGGTTAGCATCATTGAGTCTCCTTTTTGCTCATTCACACATTCCTACGGATACTATAGTTATGGCTGGCGAAACCAAAAAAGACAAATCGAAACTGAGTAAACGCGAGTTGGATGTTCTCCGCGCGGTTGCCAAAGGGTTGAGCAACCAAGAAATCGGGCGGGAGCTGGTCATCAGCGAAAATACCGTCCGGGTTCATTTGCGAAAGATATACGCAAAATTGGAAGTGCAATCGCGCACTGAAGCCACGATGCGGGCGATTCAAATCGGGGCGATTGATATGCCCGGCGGGCATACTGCCTCCCCCGCCGAAACGTCGGCGGCGGTGACGCAAGCGGCGCTTTCGCCCCGCCAACTGACGGTCTTTTTCGCCTCGCTGGGGGTGGCGCTGGTGGTGCTGTTCACCCCGTATTGGCGCGGCATTTTCCACCGCCCGGTCGGGACATCCATGTTAGACCGTCCCGCCCCCGATGTCGCCGCGCCGGTTGATTTGACCGAAACGTGGCAGACGCGGGCGCAGATGCCTTCGGCGCGGTCGCGGATGGGGCTGGCGGCGCTGGACGGCAACTTGTATCTCATCGGCGGCGAGCGCACCAGCGGCATCACCGGACTGACGGAAATTTACACCCCCGCCACCCGACGCTGGCAGGAAGGCGCCGGGAAACCGACCGCTGTTGCCAATGTGCAAGCGGTTGTCATCGGCAAAGAAATTTTTGTGCCGGGCGGATGTACCTCTGAAACGGCGGCGACATCCGTGCTGGAGATATACAATCCCGCTGCCAACGAATGGCGGCATCGTGCGCCGATGCCCGCCGCACGATGCGCGTATGCTGCTGCCGCCGTCGGCGATGCGTTGTATGTGGTGGGCGGTTGGGATGGCACGGCGTACAGTGATACGGTGTTCGTGTATTCTCCCGCCGATGATGCGTGGCAGACGTTTGATGCGCCGTACCCGTTGTCGGTGGGATTTGCCGCCGCAACGGCGCAGGGTAAAGCGTTGGTTGTTGCGGGCGGGTATGATGGCTCCCGCGAGTATGCGGATGTGTTCCGTTTGTCCCCCGCCGAAGGGCAGTGGGAGGCGTTGCCGCCGCTCAAACATCCTCGGGGCGGTTTGGGGCTTGTTTCGCTGGGGGATGCGCTGTATGCTGTCGGTGGCGGCTGGACGGATACCATCAGCACCAACGAGCAGTGGTCGCCCCAGACCAATGGTTGGTCAACGGTTGATACGCCGGTCATCGGGGAATGGCGCAATTTGGGTTTGGCAACCATTGACCGGGATATTTACGCGGTCGGCGGTTGGAACGGCGGATATATGGACACGGTATTTTCATACAAAACCGTGTATAAAGTTTTCATTCCGTTGTCGTATTAGGGGCGTGATGACATTTCTGTTTTTCGGAAAATAGCTTTGTTGGTCACTCAGCCCCGAAATAAATTTGGTAGTGGTTATTTTTGACTGATGAAACAAAATATACCCGAAGGGTCGAAGGCAAATACCCGTGTTTGTTTTGCGTAGGGACAGAGCATTGCTCTGTCCCTACCGGCGAATGATTTCTATCAGTCAATTTG
>CAZMXX010000062.1:0-13613 GCA_964570315.1 uncultured Anaerolineaceae bacterium
TGCATAGCTGGTCTTTCTACGATTTGGGGCAGAAGATACTGTACAAAGCCGCACTCGCTGGTGTACCAGTTGTTTTCGTGGATCCCGCCTATACTTCTCAAATGTGTTCGGTTTGCGGTTATACAGCCAAGCATAATCGAATCTCTCAATCAAATTTCAAATGCCGTCAGTGTGGTCACGCTTCCAACGCTGACGTCAACGCGGCCGTGAACATCTCACGGCTGGGGCGTTTGTCGACCGACCATACGTCTCAACGTTCTTTGTTAGGGACGAGTCCAACTGCTTTTACCCCATTCGGGATACAGGCGCGTTGGGTAGTTGACTCAAAAACACAGGTGTTGCATCCATGAACGATTGGTTCGAGAAAAACCGTTGGTTTGTTTTTGGTACGATAACCGTATTGGCAATCGCATATTCGGTTTGGGTAATCACCCATCCCGCGCCGGATACGTCGCCATTGGTCATTGAAGTTCCCACTCCGGTGACTCCCTCCCCTACCCCACTCCCGCCGAGCGTCACCCCGACGCCGACCCCTGCCCCACGACGGGTTTACATCAGCGGAGAAGTGCATCAACCGGATGTGTATATTTTGCCGCCGGGGTCTATCATCAAAGACGCTATCTCGGCGGCGGGCGGCGCGACGAGCAAAGCGAATCTGGATGTGGTGAATCAGGCTCAGGAATTGAAAGACCAACAACACATCCACATTCCGGCACAATCGGACAATTTACCCACACCGTCGGTGGTGGAAGGGGGTGTATCGGAGGTGAAGGCGGCACCGCAGGCAACACCTGCTCCCACGAAAGTCAATGTCAACACAGCATCTTTACAAACATTGGAACTGTTGCCCGGCATCGGACCTGCCATCGCCCAGCGCATTGTTGACTATCGCTCGGAATACGGCGCATTCACAACCCCTGAAGACATTATGAAAGTTAAGGGTATTGGACAAGGCACCTTTGATAAATTCAAAGATATGATTGTGGTTGAATGATGATTATACCCGGAAATAATCAATCACGCGGCGCAGAATGTCATCCAATGATTTTTGGGGCTGCCAATCGATAAACTGCTGAATTTTGCGGATGTCGGGTACTCGGCGTTGCATATCCTCAAAACCGCGCCCATAGGCTTGCTCGTATGGAATGTACGTCACCGCCGACTGACTATCCGCAAGAGAAATCACCCGTTCAGCCAGTGCGGTGATGGTGATTTCTTCCGGGTTGCCGATATTGAAGATTTCGCCGGCGGTATTGGGGGCAAATGCCAACGCCGATATCGCACGGACGACATCGGACACGTCGCAAAAACATCGGGATTGCTGTCCATCACCATACACCGTGAGCGGCTCGCCTGCAAGCGCCTGTTGCACAAATCGCGGGACGACCATGCCATATTGCCCGGTCTGTCTGGGTCCAACCGTGTTGAAAAAGCGGCAGATGACAATCGGCGTGCCAAATTCTTGGAAATACGCCAACCCCCAAAATTCATCCAATGCTTTGGTGGTCGCATAATTCCACCGTGTCTTGGTGGTGGGACCCATCAATCGGTCATCGTTTTCGCCAAAGGGGATTTTCGTTCCGTTGCCATACACTTCAGACGTAGAGGCTAACACCGTTTTGGTCTGATGTTTACGAGCCGCAGTCAAAACCGCATGCGTCCCCAGTACATTTGTTTCAATTGCGGTGACAGGGTCGTCTATAATAAGTTTCACCCCGACGGCAGCCGCCAAATGAAAAACCACATCCGCATCGGCAATCAGTTTTTCAACAAGCGTTGTATCGAGAATTGAACCTTTGACAAAATCGAATTTTGGATGCGCTTGAAGGTGGTTGACGTTATCGAGGCTGCCGGTAGACAAATCATCAAGCACTGTCACCCTATGTCCCTGCGCCAAAAGATGGTCGCACAGGTGACTACCAATAAACCCTGCCCCGCCGGTGATGACTGCGCGCATCGCTATTCCTTCTCATCGGCTTCATCAGAGCCACTGCGCCAATATTCCCACGCAAACACAGCAAAAACCGAAAGCATCAAGCCGAGTGCACCGGCGACCGCAGTATTCATCATGCGCTTGGGAGAAACCGGTTTAACCGGTTTTATGGCAGATGACGCCAAGCGAATTTGGGAATCGGTGAATTGGTTTGACAGCTCAACCTCTGCCAATTTGCGCTGGATAGTCGTATAATTTCCCCATGCCAAATCCCGAGCTTGCTCCAATTCGCGTTTTTTCGCACGCTCCGCCTCCAGCCTGGATTGCAGGCTCGCTATTTCGGCATCAAGACTATCGAGATATGCAGTCAAGGCATTCGATGGGGATGACAACGTAATGTCGGTATTCATTGCAAGCAGTTCATCGGCAAGTTGTTGAATCTCATCGCTTAAAATCTCTTGCTGTGATTGTAGTGTGGCAATAAACGAATCAACATCATTGAGAGAAATATTCACCTCAGAAAAATCAGCGAGCGACAACTGCAATTGTTCTTGCGTGTTGGCAGAACTGGCAAGCGCCTTTCGCTGCAATAGAAGGAATGCCAGGCTCTCCCCTGCCCTGCTTGCGCCGGACTCACTCGCCGAACTCAATCGCGCACGAATAGCCTTTGCGTCCGTCAACCATGCCGCCAGATTGGCTTGACGATCATACTTTGTCTGAATTTGTTTTTGCAACGTATTGTAGCGCCATGTCTCCAGTCGCAGCGGCGCCGATTCCGACACAGAGCCACGCTCACGCAACGATGTAACCTGCGCTTTTTTCACATCAATTTCGCGCTGGAGAAAGTCGATTTGATTGGTTGCCAAAAACGCCTCCACCGCAGCCTGTGCGGTTTGATAGTCATCTTGTGTGGATTGCGCCTGCCCCTGAACTTCTTGCAGCAGAGAATCGGTTTTCCCCCCATACAGCAAGTTCACATAATCGACATACGCCCCCATCCATGCGTTAGCCAACTTTGCGGCAAGAGCCGGGTCGCGATCGGTTATGGTCACAGAAATAATATCTCCGGTGTTTTTGCCTTCAACCTTGCTCAATAAATCGATGATATTTCTTTGCTCTTCCGGAAAATCTTGCCCCATTGATTCCAACACAGATGCTGCAACATCCGGGCTGGAAACCAACGCCACCAATGTATCCCGATACCCCTTCTGCCCAAATTGGTCTTCGGTGATTGTTTGAATTTTGGGGTCGAATGAAACTTCTGTCTTCGAGCGCAAAATGACGGCACTGGCGGTCGCTTCGTATGTCTTTGGCAAAACAGAAGAAACCGCAAACGCAACAATCGCCGATAAAACAGTCACAGCCGCTATTGTTCGCCAATACTTAATCAAAACTACGATGTATTCCCGCAAATCAATTTCGTCCTCCATCCAGACGGAGGGTTGCACTTGGACGGGCTCTTGCGAAAGTGTTTTGTTCATAATTCCTCACTGAAACGAGATTGATATCGATAAAAGATTAGTAAGCCAATCAACAAAAAACCAACCGACGTAAAGAATGTCCGAATCAGAAAATCAAACGCGGGCGGGCTCCCCTGATACAAAATCACCCGATAATTGGCAATAATGGACGCCATCGGGTTTAGATAATAGGTCATCCGCCAAACGTCGATATTCACCCCGAACAGCACATAACTTCGAGGCAAAATATCCAGCGAATAAAAAACCGGGGTCAGGAAAAATCCCGCCAGCAACACAACCTCCATAATCATTTGAACATCGCGATAGAACACATTGGTTGTAGCTACAATGAAGCCAACCCCCAGTGTAAAAATCAGTTCAACAAAAATCACCACCGGAAGCAACAGCATCCACCGCGTCAGGGGCATGTGAAACAGAAGCATTATCGGCAACAACACCAGCAGCGCAATTAAAAAATTCACCAGATTCGACAACGCACCGGAAATGACCAAAACCTCGCGCGGAAAGTAAACCTTCGTTATCAAATGTGCATTCCCCACAATACTCCCCGCTGCCGCCACAACCGAATTCGAGAAAAACTGCCACGGCAACAAACCTATCAAAACAAAGACCGGGAAATCGCTGACCGACTGCCCGCGCATCACCGTAAACACAGCCGTAAACACGACCATCATCAACAACGGGTTCAGCAACGACCACAGCACCCCAAGCGCCGAGTTTTTATACCGCACCCGCAGGTCACGAATCACCAAATTTCGCACCAGCCCCCGAAACTCCCACAACTCACGCGCGCGCGACTTCATCTGACGCAAAAAATTCTCCGGATACCGATACCAAGCTATCGATTCCACCACACGGATTGTCGTGCGAGTACCATCTCTCTCAATAACGTACACTCAAACCTCCACGCACTCAAATGTTCACGCTTGGCATTTTATCCGACAACCCGCATTCAAGCAAAACGGCTTGGGAACCCGAGTTCCCATTCACCGAGGTCGCTTGTCATCAACAAGCGACAAAACGTCTTCTAGCAACTGATGCATCGCAACAAATTCATCCCTTACTACAGCACTCTTAGCCAGACGCTCCGCAAGGTCAGCTACAAACTGTCCATAGTCACTGGACTCCGCCAACCCCAACACCGTGCGCGCGGTTTGATACAACCGCCTCTCCAAGCGTTGCTCTATCGTCGTGACAGTTCGCCCAACAGCGCGCGTCGCAGCCGATGGCTTCACCAACTCTTCAATAGCCCTGCCGGAGAGACGACGCTCAACTATCTGCATCAACACTCGGCGCTGCTCCGCCATCGTACTTAACCCCATAATTGGGCGCAACTGTTTTTCTGTCAACTGAGCCGCCTCAGCAATATCCTGCAAATCGGACGGCAATTTTAACAACCTCAGATAATTTCGCACCATCCGCCCGCCTATCGCACGCCCCGAAAAAATTTTAACCTCCTGCCCGACAGCGGCATCCAACTCGCGCTGAGACGGTAATTTTATAGTGGACTCGCCGGGAACCCGGGTTCCCATTTCGATACGAAGCCTATCACGAATTTGCTGAATTGATCGAGCCCGAGCAATCGCCGATAAGTCCTGGCGAGCCGCATTCTCCGCCTGCTGCCTTCGTCTTATCAATTCTTCGTCGTCCGGCATTGGTTCAATCATACATCGAATCCGCAAGAATTCGCGATGCCCTTCGGCGACCAACAGTTGATGAGCCCAGTAACGACGCTCCCCTTCTGCAATTTGATAATTAGTCTCGCCGGGGATGTCACTGCTCGCCACAGAATAAACATTAATGGGTTGGCGCAATCCGACAGATTTGATAGAGTTTGCCAACGCACGCAAGCCATGGTCTTCATCGTCGTCAGATGTATCTTCTGCCCCACCCAAAATCAGCAGCGCTAATGGATCGTTATTTTTCGCGCGCTGAATGAGTTCACGAATAGCGTCCACCGGCTGCAACTCACGGTTATTCACTCGATTTCGTAATTCGCCCGGCAAGATACAACGAGGTTGATTGGGGTCAGGATACACCCTGTCCAAATCAACTTCGTAAATAGATTGTCCGGTCGGTGAGAATCCTAAATTTGCAGTGCCGAATCCGCGCACCATTTCATCAATCTGCTCACTAGGGCTCGATTCTCCGATATTTTGCAGGTTTATCTTACGTTTAGCCATAGTTCACTCCCGTGCGCGATAAAAATTCATCACAAAAACTTCGGTAAGCCTCAGCGTACTGTTTGTACTCCGGACCACGGCAGAATACCGTGGGCGTTTGCAGCTCTGCAGACTCTCGAATGCGGACGGACGAAGGGATTACCGTTTTGAATACTTGGTCTTTGTACAGTCCGCGGACTGCCTGTTCCGTGGTTTGATCGTAAACCGTTTTTCTGTTTATGTTGTTGATTAGCATGCCGATGATCTTCAGAGTCGGATTATACCATTTCTGCGCAGCCATAACATATTTGATTGTATCAGCCAACGCCGTCCTCCCTCCTGCCCCCGGATCCACCGGTATCAATACCATATCCGCCGCGACCAATGCGTTCATGGTTAGGCGGTCTAGACTCGGAGGGCAATCAATCAACACCCAATCGAAAAAATCACGGATTGTAACTCTTTTGCCTTCAGCTGTTTTGTTTAAGCTGCTGCGCAATCTGAGCTCGCCACCTTCGATTTGGACTTGTCCATCTTTGATCATTTTTAAGTTATGGTCGGCTGGTATTGCAAACAGATTCGGATATTTAGTTCGCAAAATTGTATTGTCAATCACCCCATCATCAAGGAGTACTTTTGAAAGAGGCACAGGTGCTACACCCACGTTGAGGTAACTCAAGCTTAACGTTTGCTGAGGGTCGAGATCTATTGCCAAAACCTTATATCCTCGCTCAACCAATGCTCCGGCTAAGTTAAAAGCCGTCGTGCTCTTTGCAGAGCCTCCCTTTAAATTTGTAACACTAATGACCTTCATGTATTTCTCCAAGCCGCATTGGGGTTATGTTAGTTGAAATTTAATGTCAGTAGTCGTGCCAACCACACTAGATAATGCGCGTATTACAACGCTCTTTAGTCTGTTTTCGAGCCATTCTCGCGCCATGGTTGACCCCACACCGATCACATAAACTCCCTGTTCTTTTTTGAGTAATTGGGTCTGTTGCATAACGGAATTATACAATGCTTTTGTCATCTGCCCTTGCAATACATTCAATGTCTCAGCCCAAATCGCCTCGTTTTCCGGTATTTCGTGGTGGAAATTTGTTGTATTCTCCGGATGCTGATTGAAAAGCGGAGGCAGTCTCTCTGCAGTTCCGTTCGAAGTTTTAAAACCCAAATCGATTCCTTGTTCTTTTGCCATTGATTTTAACGAACTCACAAAAAATGCACCTTTGTTCAAGGTTCCATCCAGCGCATAAGACGACAAAGCCTCTTCTATCGCCATCAAAAAGATGTCCATATTGTTCGGGAACAACGATTTTACCACCTTGTACAACATAGCCCGCGAATGATAATCATCCAACAAGGTTTCGGTGTATGAAACAATCGGTTCCAAAAGTTGACGATAATTCCGCTGGTTAAGTGTATATTGTTTTAATTTATTTATATAAGATTCAAGTTCGTTAACGTTGTTTGTGATTGAAGTCGATTTACCCTTCTGTGAACTCATTGAATCACCATTTACGCCATACGCTAAATCCACAGATTCTTGTTTCACACTGGGCGGTGAATCCGGTTCACCTTGGTTTACCGGGTTTATCGTTAATCGCCTTTCCCCTGCCTGACCTCTGAGGTGTGATTCGGGGGCATTTGGGTTTACGGTCGAGCGTGTTAGTTGATTTTGGGATGATAAATCGGATGTAGGTGGATTTACTGCACTCGATAATGAGGGTGTTTCTAATCCTAATTTGCCCTGCTGGAGTTGCATTTGTTCGATCTGAGTCTTTAGGCGCATTTCATCTTCGGGGGCAATTGGATCCTCCATTAGAATTTCTACTAAGAATCCGACTCGCCGGGTTTTCCCATTTCTGGTTTCGTAGGCATAGCGTAACCTCAGTATAAATAACCCCAAGTATTCCGAATAGTCATCAGAGGCGACTATTCGGCGCCAAGGTTTATCGCCGGGGATCACTTCGTGCTTTAGCCAGCTGGCTATGGTTTCTTCATGTACTTGAAGATATTCAGCCAGTAGGCGCCAGCTAATAGTGACTCGCTTGGTTCCGTCAGCTCGCCGTGGCGCGTCAATGCACAATCCACGGAGATATTGAACCAGAGCCCATCTTCCGGGTCCAAGCCGAGGCAACCATTTATTCAAAGAATAATGAGTGACGGCGATGGCTCTTTCCGGTTGAACAATAGCTGAACGAGCGCTTAAATACACTGGAGTGATGGATACGTCGTTTGCCGGGGGTAAATTTATCTTTGACATAGTATCGCCATTTATGATATATTAAGGGTAACTAAAACAAATTCTCCCTTGATTGGGAATACTCAGTAGTTACCGTATTGGGTTGTATGCATTCGGATCGGAGGCTCGTTGCCGCGAGCTTTTTTTCTGTGTAACTCGCAAATTTATAGGGTTACGGTTGATTTTAACTGTAAACAAACCCCTATAATGCAAAAATTATAACAAGATACGGGGCTAATGTCAAGAGTTACTTGTAATTTTGCTACTATGGTGTTATAATTAAGCACAAAATGTAGATTGGGAGATGTTTGATGTTAGATCTAAGTATGCTTGGACTTATGGAACCGCCATTTTCGCTGTCGCCTGACCCGCGTTATTTCTATATGTCTCTTCAGCACAAAGCAACTTTAGCGAAAGCAACTTATGCCATAGAACAGCGACAAGGTATTTCTGTGATATTCGGCGATGTTGGGGCAGGGAAGACAACAATTGCCCGACGATTATATCAAATTTATCGCGACCGCCCGGATTTCGAGACAGCATATTTACCTACACCTCTTTATCCCTCAGAGTTTCAATTTTTGAAAGGAATTTGCGCGGAGTTCGGGATTCAACCTAAACGAAGTAAACTCGGACAGTTGGCAGCGTTTGAAAAATTTTTGATAGACCTTTATCGAAAAGAAAGGAATATGCTGTTGATAATTGACGAAGCACAAATTCTCATTGGTCAACAATTTGAGCTTCTGCGTCAGCTGTTGAATTTTGAAACAAACACACAAAAACTGTTGCAAATTGTGTTGCTCGGACAAAACGAGCTGCGGAACAAATTGCGATTAAAGCGTGCTCTCTCGTCCCGTTTAGCCACGCGATCTACCATTGAGCCATTGCATTTTGAGGATACACACGCAATGATAAATTTCCGGGTGATGGTAGCCGGGCGTCGAGATCCATTGTTCACGGATGAAGCTATCAGAAAAATATATGAGCAAAGCCGGGGGATGCCGCGTGATATTTGTGTGATTGGCTTGAATGCGCTTCCGTTGGCGATGCTCAAGCGGGTCAACGTGATTAATGCCGATATTATTGACGAAGCCGTGAAGGAGATGGCATAGTGCCAAGACGAAAGAATTCAGAAGATATGACCGGCTCCACATTCGCCGACCTTTACGATGTGCAGGAAGAGCTTTCACGCCACTCGCGAAGCCGAATGGGTCGCCCGAAAAATAAAATCCAACGCAATCCGACGACGGTGTATCTCACCAAAGACGAAAACCGTATGCTGCGGCAGCTTCAAATGTCCATCGGCGAGCACGTCTCATCTGTAAACCGCAGCCAGATCATTGGTATCGCCATTGAGTTGATGACCGATTTAATCGCGGCTCATGAAGATGAAACGGAACTGTTTGAAGGCGCTCGCAGCTTGGATGCGATTAAACGTCGATTAAGAGACTATTTGATGGCATGATTTGTGATTTTATGATTTTTTGATTTTATAAAGTCTTGAAATTAAGAAATTAGAAATAGACGGTTCTGATGGAATCTTCACCCTTCAATCCCCATAATTCTTCCCCGAAAATAGTTCAATTACCCACCGGCTTGCCCATTGGGACGGTTAATGTTTGGTTCTTCGATGCACCCGTTCCAACGCTGATTGATACCGGACTCAAGTCCGATTCTTCGATTCAGGCACTGGAGCGGGGACTGGCAAAATATGGCTACCACATCAGCGACTTGGAACGCATTGTCATCAGCCACGAGCATGTAGACCATTTTGGGCTTGCCGCCACACTGGCTAAACTCAGCCGCGCCGAACTTTTCGTTTTTGAACCTACCGTGACATCACTGGTCAATTATTCCGATTACTGGAATCGGCGCATCACGTTCTTCCGCCGGCAACTGTTTCCGAAGCTCGGACTTTCGGAAGACGTTCTCTTGCCGCTGGTGGAATATTATGACAATGTGAAAAACATGGCAGATGAACTCCCGGCAGACCGGGTTCGTGCCTTTGGGGCAGGGGAGTGCTTTGAGTGGGGGGATCAATCTTGGCAGGTGTTGCACACACCGGGGCATTGCGCCCAATTGACCTGCTTCTACCAACCCGACACCCGACAGTTTATTTCTACCGATATGCTTCTGCCCCAAACCCCGACCCCCATCATCGACCTGCCGACCACTCCCGACCAAGACTATCTTCCCGCATTGCCTGCCTTTTTGCGCTCGCTGGAAAAAATCGCCGCGCTGGACATTGATTTCGTATACCCCGGACATGGCGAACCGTTCGCAGACGCGCATGCTCTCATCCATCAGCAGCAAAAGCGCATTGCCCGCCGAAAAGACGAGTGTTTGACCCGCGTCCAATCCGGCATATCCACCATTGAGCCTATCTTGCTGGCGATGTACCCGCATTACCCGCCGCGATACCGTTTCGCAGCGCTGTGGATGCTGCTCGGATACCTTGACCTCCTCTGTGATGCGGGTGATGTTGTTCGCGTAGAGCGGGGTGGGGTCTGGCATTATCTCCCTGCATAACCTCTGTTTTTCCTCACTACAAAAGATTGCCTTCAATCTAAAATGGACTAAAATACGAACCACCAAAGTATTCGAGGTGAGATTATCAAAACACTGGTCATTGGCGCCGGGGCAATTGGCTGCTTGGTGGGGGGGCGATTGTCGCTGGCGGGACACGACGTAACTTTGTTGGGGCGAAAATCGCTGCTGGATGCCGTTCATGCCGATGGTTTGCATCTGCGCTGGCATGACGGGCGCATGGAAGTCACCCATCCGGTGGTTGTCGAAAGGCTGGCGGACGTGCCCGATACTGCTTCGTTTGAGCTGATATTGGTGACGGTGAAATCTTTTGATACGGCGGATGCCCTTGCGCCGCTGGTGGGGAAACTCGCTGCCCCGACCCGGCTGCTTTCGCTGCAAAATGGGGTGGGAAATGAGGAATGGCTGCTGAAAACTTTCCCCGACGTGCCGGTTTTGGCGGGGAGTATCACTTTTCCCGTTACCATTCCGCAACCGGGAACCATCTTCATCGCCAAAGACAGCGGGGCGATTGGCGTTGCCGCGGCATCTGAGACCGCCGACCCCGCGCCCGTGCTGGCGGCGCTTCGGGACGCCGGTTTCGATGCCCGTTCGTACCCCGATTTCCGCGCCATGAAATGGTCGAAATTGCTGATGAACATCATCAGCAACGCCATCCCGGCGATTCTGGATATGCCGCCCGCCGAGTCGTTGACCGACAACCGGATTTTTCAATTGGAGATGGATGCCGTGCGCGAAACGTTGGCAGTGATGCGTGCCGCCGACATTTCCCCGGTGGATGTGCCGGGCTATCCGGTGCGTTGGCTGGCGCGGGCAATGCGCTGGCTGCCGATGCCCATCCTTCGGGCGGTGCTGAAACCGAAAATGGTCGGCGGGCGGGGCGACAAATTGCCCTCGCTGATGCTTGATTTGCGGCGGGGTCGCAACCAATCGGAAGTAGATGTGTTAAATAGCATGGTTGCCGACACAGGACTGCGTTTCGGTGTGCCAACGCCGGTGAACACCACCATCAGCGCCATCTTGAATGGAATCATCAGCGGTTCAGTGAATCGTGAACTGTATCAACAGAACCCGGACGCGCTGTGGAACGCAGTGCAATCGGCGTATAAAGGGCCATCGGTTGGAGGATAAATGTTGTATTTAATTGCGTTTGCATTAATAATTTTAGCGTATCTGATTGGGTCAATCCCGATGGGGTATCTGATTGCCCGTTCGCAGGGAATTGATTTGCTGCAATCGGGCAGTGGGAAAATCGGCGGCACAAATGTATTGCGTGCGGTCGGGCTGTTTCCCTCAATGCTCACCATTCTGGGCGATGCATTCAAGGGCTTGATTCCCACCTATGTTGCCGTGATGGTCTTTCTGCCGCTCGGAATGCCGTGGGTCGCGGCGCTCACCGGCGCGGCGGCGGTTGCCGGACACAACCACTCCATCTTCCTGAAATTTCGGGGTGGGGCAGGGGGGGTGACGGCGTTGGCGACGCTGGCGGCGCTCACTTTTCCGGGTGCGCTCATTGCGGTTGGCGTTGCCATTGCGATGATTGTGGTGACCCGTTTCGCTTCAATGGCAACGTTCTCCGGTGCGGTAACCGGGTTGATCATTCTGATAATCTTCGCGGTTTTGGGCATTACGCCGTATGCCTACATTATATACGGGGTCATTGTGGTGGGGTTGATAGGATATGCCTTGCGTTCCAACTTCCGGCGTTTGCGGTCGGGCACGGAACGGGCAATCGGCACAAAAGAAAACGACATCAAACCGCTCTCGTAAGTTTACCAAAAAAGGGCGACGCTTCCATTTGAGCGTCGCCCTTTTTGATTACCGGAACATCATACATCAAACGGCTGACCCCGCTCCGGCGTGTGAACCTTCGGCACACCCATTTTGCGGATAGCCTCTGCCAGCGGAAACATATTTTCCGGCTCGCCGTGCACCAGAAAAACGTGGCGCGGCGTTTTGGTTTTTTGCGCCTCTGCCAGCCAATTCAGCAGCGCGTTTCGGTCAGCGTGCCCGGAATACCCTTCCAGCCGAAATACCTCCGCCTGCACATCATATTTATCCCCCAAAATCGGCACGGGCGATTGCCCGTCCAATATTTTCCGCCCCAGCGTGTGTTCGCCCTGATATCCCACAAACATGATGGTGTTGCGCGGGTCTTCAATATTATTCTTCAGGTGATGCAAAATGCGCCCCGCTTCACACATCCCCGACGCGCTGATGATGATGGCGGGCTGTCGCAGAAAGTTCAACTTTTTTGAATCTTCCACATCCCGAATGTAGCGCAAATCTTCAAAACCGAACGCATTGGCGATGTGGTTTTTCGCCATATATTTTTTTATTTCATCGTCATAGACTTCGGAATGGTCTTTGAATACGCTGGTGACATTCACCGCCAGCGGGCTATCCACAAAAATATCCAATTTGGGGATTTCATGGGCATCGTGAAGTTTGTGCAGTTCGTAAACCAGTTCCTGGGTACGCCCAACGGCAAAAGAGGGGATGATAATCTTTCCGCCGCGATTGAACGTTTTTATCACTTGGTCGCGCAATTCGGCGGCGGTATTTTCGATGGGGGCATGCACGCGGTTGCCGTAGGTTGATTCCATGATGATGATGTCGGCATCACGAGCAAATTCGGGGTCGCGCAGAATGGGGAGATGTTTCCGCCCGATGTCGCCGCTGAACACCAGCCGTTTGTGTGTGCCGTGGTCGTCAATATCCAGCGTCACGTTCGTTGAGCCGAGCATGTGACCGGCATCTTTGAAGTGGGCTTCAATGCCGTCAATCGGTTTGAAGGGCTTATGGTAATCCACACTTTGCACCAGTTTCAGTGTGCGTTCCACATCGGAGGCGGTGTAGAGCGGTTCAAACGGTTTCTTTCCCTGTCGGCGGCGTTTTTTGTTGACATACTTCACATCATAATTTTGAATGTACGCCGAATCGCGCAGCATATAGCCAATCAAATCGCGGGTGGCGTGGGTGCACCAGATTGTCCCTTTGAACCCGCGTTTCACCAGCGATGGAATATTCCCGGAGTGGTCAATATGCGCGTGGGAGAGAATCAGCGCGTCAATTTCAGACGGGTCGAAGGGCATTTGGCGGTTGCGCTCAAACGCGATTTTTCGCCGCCCCTGATACAAACCGGCATCCAAAAGTATTTTCTTGTTGTTTACCGTCAGTAAGTGCATCGAACCGGTGACAACTTGTGCCGCGCCCCAAAATTGTAGTTCCATAGAATTTGCGTC
>CAZMXX010000063.1:0-13558 GCA_964570315.1 uncultured Anaerolineaceae bacterium
AAAGGCAAAGCGCTCGCCGCTTAACTGTCGCCTCACTTCTGCCGCGGTGTACTAGCGGCTTCGCGGTGAATTCAATATCTATCTCGCAACAACACCCAGGAGGGAGACTATCCAAATGCCACCGGATATAGAATATGGATTCCCGGTTTTTGCAGATGGTTTTGAAAAGTTGCTGAAAATCCGGGAGATCCGTGTCAGGTGTGTCCTCACCGAGGCGGTCTTTTGTTTCATCCTTCGGTAATTGACGAATTTGCAATTTGTCGCTATGGTATTATGAACGGTAAAATTCATCTTTAGTTCGAAGGGATATGCGCAATGAAACAACTCTATCCATCAGAGAAAAAAAACGTGGGTTACACTTTTTCTCACAAGCAGTTTTCTGTTGCCGACGGCTTTCCAAACCTGTTTGTCTATTTGCGAGAAGAACCATCGCATACCCATTTCGACCCCGAAATGGTTACGTTTACGGCGGCTGTTCACGGCGAACTTCAGCAAATGACCATCCGTTTTGCCAATGCGCCATTGTCCGAGCAATTCACGGTGGTTGCCGGGCGCATCATCCTCACCGACCAGAAACAACAGCGGGTGGAATTTTTCACCTTCGGCGGTACGATGATGGTGGGGGAAAAACCGGGGATGGTGCAATGTATGTTCATCTCAACCGCGCCGATTTTTCTGCTGGAGGAAACGGAATCGCCGCGCGCGCTCTTTGCCGAAGAGGTGGAAATCCTGCTGGCGGAACGTCGCGCCAACAGCGATGATTTTGAGGAAAAACTGGCAACCGTTGACCCCTTCCGCCTTTTTGTGGCGCTTTTGAAAGCCGCCGAGGCGAAAGTGGAAACGTTGCCCTATCGCCGGGTGAAAAAACTTTCAAAATTACACGCATTTGTGGTAGAAGAAGTGAAACTGTTAAACGAATTCAAGCTGTTCCCCGACGGTATGTTATCGTTAACGGAACTTTTAGGTTAGGATGTGAATATGTACAGCCGAATACATAATTTTAGTGCAGGACCCGCGGTGTTGCCCTTGCCGGTCTTGGAACGCGCCCGCGATGAGATGTTGAATTTTGAAGAAAGCGGGATGTCGGTGATGGAAATGAGCCATCGGTCAAAGGTGTTCGAGGGCATTTTAGACCGGGCGGAAAATGGGATGCGACGGGTATTGAATATCCCCGACGAATATGCCGTGCTGTTTTTGCAGGGTGGGGCGAGCACCCAGTTTGCCATGCTGCCGATGAATTTGTATCTGCCCGGAAAACCGGTGGATGTGATTCACACCGGGGCGTGGACGAAAAAAGCCATTGCCGAACTGAAAAAGGTGGCGGAATACCGGCTCGCCGGTTCCACCGAAGCGGAAAAATTCCGGCGCGTGCCGAATATGGATGAGCTGGATTTCAACCCGGAGGCGTCTTATGTGCATTTGGCGTCGAACAACACCATTGCCGGGACGGAATGGCACGCTTTCCCCGATACGGGCGATGTGCCGCTGGTGGCGGATATGTCATCGGATATTCTTGCCAAGCCGATTGACGTTTCAAAATTCGGGGTGATTTTCGCCGGTGCGCAGAAGAATATCGGACCCGCGGGGGTGACGGTGGTCATCATCCGCAAGGATTTGGCAGACCGCGCCGCCGATTCGCTACCCACAATGTTCAACTATCGCACCCACATTGAAAAACGCTCGATGTTCAACACGCCGCCCACGTATGGCATTTATATGATTGCGCTGGTGATGGAATGGCTGGAAGCGGAAGGCGGGTTGACCGCCGTTGAACGGCGCAACAAAGAGAAAGCCGCCGTTTTGTATGATGCCATTGAGTCCAACGATTTTTACCATTGCCCCATCGAACCGGGCAGCCGCTCGCTGATGAACGTGGTTTTCCGGGTGGCGGGCGGTAATGTGGAACTGGAACAGAAATTTGTGACGGAAGCCGCCGCCGCGGGGCTGGTGAACCTGAAAGGACACCGCTCGGTGGGTGGGTTGCGGGCATCAATTTACAACGCGCAACCGATGGCATCGGTGCAGGCGCTGGTAGATTTTATGACGGCATTTGCCCAAAAATACGGATAGAAACATCCCGGAAAGCGATAAGAAACGGCGTGTGGTTGGAAATACCGCACGCCGTTTTTCTGTTGTGGAGAAAATAACAAATCACCGTCCAATGTTTGATAATGTGGGATAATCAGAGTATAATGGGGCAAAATTCACCGCAACACACAAAGGTGAGGCAAGTAGCATTGCGGCGCTTAAAATTTTTGCCAAAGGAGGTATAGTTTTTATGAGCGCAACGAATTCCTCTCGTGGATTCTTGGCTAAAACCATTTCATACAAAGGTGGAATCGGTCATTGGTCGTGGATCCTGCATCGGTTGGGCGGGCTTGGTATTGCCGCGTTCCTAATCCTGCACATTTTGGATATTTTTATGGTGGGTGTCAGCAAAGAAGCATTTGAGGCTCTGTTGTTCATCTACCATGCTGCCATTATCCGACCATTCATCTGGGCATTGCTCTTTGGTGTGTTTTACCATGCCTTCAATGGTATACGCATCATCATTCAGGACTTTTGGCCCCACATGTTCAAATACCAAAAACAGATGGCAACCGCCGTATGGATTATTGTACTCGTCCTGGTGATTCCGCTGATTGGTATTGACATTATGAACCTGTTGACGCACGGATAGGAGGATATTATGGCTTCGATGACAAAATATGCACGTACTCCCAGACCCCAAGGCGGCGGCTTTGAACTGGCATCTTGGTTTTATATGCGAGTTTCCGGGGTGATTTTATCGTTAATGATTATATTCCATCTCATGTGGATGCATTATGTGATAGGGCTGAGCAATATTACGTTCGATGTGATTGCCGGACGCTGGACAGACCCCAATACGGGCACACTGTGGCGAACCTTCGACTTAGTGTTGCTGATTCTGGCACTGGTGCACGGAATGAATGGGACCCGTTTCGCACTGGAAGATTATATTCACAACCGAGGATGGCGCGTATTCGCCAAAACTCTGCTGTTTGTGGTGTTCTTCTTCGTCATTATAGCGGGCGCGTATGTTATTTTCACGTTTAACGGATAACGGAGATTGAACGATGCAATACCATTACCATAAACACGATGTTATCATTGTTGGCGCGGGCGGCGCAGGGCTGACGGCGGCTCTGTACGCCGGAAAAGAAGTGGATACTGCCGTGATTTCAAAACTGTATCCCACACGTTCGCACACTGGCGCGGCGCAAGGCGGTATCGGCGCGTCGTTGGCGAATTTGGAAAAAGACACCTGGCAATGGCACGCCTACGACACCATCAAAGGATCGGACTTTTTGGGCGACCAAGACGCTATTGAATTTATGTGCAAAGATGCCCCCAGCGTGGTGTATGAGCTGGAACATATGGGACTGCCCTTCGACCGCACGCCGGAAGGGAAAATCTCCCAACGCCGGTTCGGCGGGCACACCAACAACGAAACCAAACAACCCGTTTTGCGCGCTTGCAACGCCGCCGACCGTACCGGGCATATGATTCTGCAAACGCTGTACCAGCAGTGCATCAAACACAACGTCAATTTTTACGATGAATACCAAATGCTCGACCTGATTATGGTTGACGGTGAGTGTCGGGGCGTGGTGGCGTATGAAATCGACACCGGCGACCTGCACGTCTTCCACGCCAAAGCCGTGATGCTCGCCACCGGCGGCTGGGGGCGGGTGTGGAATATCACCTCCAACGCGCTCACCCTCACCGGCGACGGCGCGGCGGTGGTTTTGCGCCACAACCTCCCGCTGGAAGATATGGAATTCTTCCAATTCCATCCCACCGGCTTGTTCAAGCTCGGCATTCTCATCACCGAAGCCGTGCGCGGCGAAGGGGGGGTCCTCATCAATAAAGACGGCGAACGGTTTATGCCGAAATACGCGCCGACGGTCAAAGAACTTGCCTCACGCGATGTGGTTTCCCGCGCCATTTATCTGGAAGTGATGGATGGCAAGGGGATTGACGGCAAAGATTATGTGTATCTCGACATCACGCCCGACACCGTCAACAAATATTTTGAAATTGATGACTCGCGCCAACCCAACGGCGAACTGCGCCACATTGACGCCGATTACGTCCGCGCGAAATTGGAAGACATCACCGACTTCTGCAAAACCTATGTTGGCGTTGACCCCACCAAAGAGCCGATTCCCGTGCAGCCGACGGCGCACTACGCCATGGGCGGCATCCCCACCGACATTGACACCCGTGTGCGCGCCAATGAAAGCAAAAAAGACGTGGTGACCGGCTTGTATGCCGCTGGTGAATGCGCCTGCGTGAGCGTCCACGGCGGCAACCGCCTGGGGACGAACTCTCTGCTCGACATTGTGGTCTTCGGTCGCCGTGGCGGAAAAGTGATGGCGCAGGAAGTGAAGAATATGGACTTCCAGCCCATTGACGCCGACGCCGCCGTCGCGAAGGTGCAGGCGGAACTGGATGGCATCCTCAACAGCACCGGCGAAGAAACGCTGGCGGTGCTTCAGCAGGAAATGAAAACCGTGATGAGCAAAGATGTGGGCGTGTTCCGGGTGGAAGAAGGCATGGCGGAAGCCGTGACGAAAATCAGAGAATTGCGCCAACGCTTCAAAAACATCCGCATTGACGACAAAGGAAAACGCTTCAACACCAACTTGCTGGAAGCATGGCAGTTGGGCTGTTTGCTCGATTTGGCGTTGGTCACGGCAGAATCGGCATTGGCGCGGAAGGAAAGCCGTGGCGCACACGCTCGTGACGATTACAAAGAACGCGACGATGAAAACTGGATGAAACATACGATGGCGTACATGGACGCGGACGGCAATGTAACTTTGAAATATATGCCGGTTGCCGTGACAACCCATAAGCCGGTAAAACGTGTGTACTAGGGGTGGAGGAGACGAAAAATGAAAGTAACCGTAAAAATTCAACGCTTCAATCCTGAACAAGACAGTGCCCCTTACTGGAAAGAATATTCCATCGACGCCGAACCCACAGACCGCGTGTTGGATGGATTGTTGCACATCAAAAATACCATAGACGGGACACTGACCATTCGCAGCTCGTGCGCCCACGGCATTTGCGGCTCCGATGCCATGCGCATCAACGGGGTCAACCGGCTGGCGTGTAAATCGCTGTTCAAAGACGTGGGAACCACCGTCACCGTCGAACCCATCGCCGGTTTGCCCGTCATCAAAGACTTGGTGGTGGACATGGAACCGTTCATGGAACACTATCGCTCGGTGTTGCCGTTCTTCATCAATGATGACCCCGTACCGCAAACAGAACGCTTGCAGAGCCATGAAGACCATCAACGCTTTGATGAAAGCACCAAATGCATTTTGTGCGCCTGCTGTACCACCAGTTGCCCCAGCTTCTGGGCAAATGAAGATTACGTCGGTCCCGCCGCGATTGTGCAGGCACACCGCTTCATCTTCGACAGCCGCGACCACGGAACCGCCCAACGGCTGGAAATCCTCAGCGACCCGGATGGCGTGTGGCGCTGCCGCACCATCTTCAACTGCACCGATGCCTGCCCACGCGAAATTAAAGTGACGCAAGTGATTGGCGAAGTGAAGAAAGAGATTCTGTACAGCAAACTGTAAGCTGAAACGACAAATGAAAAAACGCCGTCATTTTCGACGGCGTTTTTTTTGTTACCCGTTGCAGACGGCGTTGATATTTCATTTTTTGCGGTGAAAATTAATCTGGGGGGGTAAAGATTGCTTTACTGCGCTCGCAATGGCATTTTACACTGACCACCGGGGGTGGGCGGAAAATTTGTTTTCGGCGGGCGGCGGGAGTACACTGTATGTGAAAAATTTAGGAAGGGATTGCACTATGCCACAGCCACATTCACTTTCACCGATGGAAGACAAATTGACCACCGGCATCAACCGTTTCACCGACCATTTTTCGCGGCACTGGCTCTTTTGGGTCAACACCATGAGCGGCATCTTCGTGGGATTGCCCATCCTCGCGCCCATTCTGGCGGCTTTTGGCGCGGAAAAAGTGGCGCTTGTCATCTTCCGCGCCTATAAAATCACCTGCCATCAATTGCCGGAACGGTCGTATTTTATTTTCGGGCATCAGGTGGCGATATGCCATCGTTGCGTGGGCATATGGGGCGCGTTTTTCATCGGTGGGCTGCTGTTCGCGCTGGTGCGGCATCAATTGCGACCGATGCCCTTTCACTGGTGGATTGTCGCCATCATTCCGGCGGGGGTGGATGGCGGCACGCAGTTGGTGGGTCCGCTGTATGAATTGATTTCCCCGTGGATTCTCACCGGATTTGCGATTGTGGTCTGGGTATCGCTCAGCGTGATTTTGTACACGCAGGGGGTGAAACAGTGGCAATATTATCTATTCGTGCTGATGTTTCCCGTCTCGATGATTTTTGTTCATCTGACCGGCACGCGGGTGAGCAATTGGGAACTGCGGAGCGTGACCGGCTCGCTGTGGGGACTGGCAAACGTCTGGCTCATCTTCCCCATGCTGGAAGAGTCGTTTGCGGAAGTGCGGGCGGATTTGGGGCGAAAAACGCACCCCGTCGGGTGAAAATTCTGGTTGCCGCGCCTACCAGCGCACCGCCGAGCCGCGCATATTGCGCCGCGTCCGCGTCTGCCGGTTGCGGGTGAGATACGCCCGCGACTGCCACAGCCCCAACCCTGCGGTCACCGTAAACCCGAGCGCGTACATCACCAGAAAGGGAGCCAGTCCCGGCGCGCGGGTCAGGGCGATGAACGCCTCTATCCAGCAATACACCGCCAGCCCCAGCTCGCCCCAGATTGTCCAATCCACGGGGAGAATGTAATCGCTGGCGCGGCTCAGCCCGTTTTGGGTGCGGAATTTCGGGGTGCGCAAAAATTCGCGGGCATTGCGCCCCGAAAGCCCCTCGAAAACCGCCCAGCTATTGTTCAGCATAATCCCCGCGCCGAACAGCACCAAAAACGGAAAATACACGAACCGCTCCACCCAATTTCGATACGCCCCCCACTGCGACAGCGCGAACAGCACCGGCGGCGCAAATCCCGCCACGCCGAGCGCGCTCAACCGGAGCGTGCCGGGGTCGGTGTACAGGATGACCGGCAGCCCCAGCACAATCAGCAGCAGCATCAGCGGGTGCACCAGATATCCGCTCAGGTGCAAAAAAGCCTGCACCTTCTGCCACGGCGAAAGGGGTGCGCGCAGCAATCGCACGGCGAACTTTTTCAATGCCTGAATGGCGCCCTTCGCCCACCGAAACTGCTGGCGTTTGAATGCCGTCAACAGCGGCGGAATTTCCGCGGGCGCGATGACCTGCGGCAGATACTTCAGTTGCCAGCCCGCCAACTGCGCCCGGTACGACAAATCCAAATCTTCGGCGATGGTGTCCGATTGCCAGCCGCCCGCATCGTCGATGGTGGCTCGCCGCCACACCCCGCCCGACCCGTTGAAATTCATCAACAGCCCTTGCGAACTGCGCACGGTCTGCTCCACCACAAAATGCCCGTCCAGCGCCAACGCCTGCGCGCGGGTGAACGGGTTCTCGGTGGCGTTCAAATGCCCCCAGCGCGTTTGCACCATCCCCACTTCGGGTTGGTTGAAATGCGGCATCACCCGCCGCAGAAAATCGCGCGGCGGGACAAAATCCGCATCAAAAATGGCGATGAATTCGCCCGGCGCGGATTGCAATCCGTATGCCAGCGCGCCCGCTTTGAACCCCTCGCGCACCGGGCGACGCACATAATCAATCGTCACCCCCTGCGCCCGGTGGAAGGCGACGCGCGCCCGCGCCAGTGCCATCGTTTCGTCAGTGGAATCATCCAGCACCTGAATGGAAAGTTTATCTGCCGGATAATCCAGCGCCGCGACCGCGTCAATCAGTCGTTCCACCACCAATCGTTCATTGAAAATGGGGAGTTGCACCGTCACCGCCGGAAAATCGGTCATCGGCGGGGTGGAGGTGTGCCGTCGAAAATCATGTCGGCGGCGCAAAAACATCACCGAAAAATAAAGCGCGTTGAAGCCGTAAAGCGCCAATCCGACCAAAACTATGCTGTAAAGAATGACCAAGATATTCATAGACTGTTCCTAAAAACCCAATGGCGATGTCGTCAAAAGAGCCTCCGGGCAGGTATCAGCTACCGCCACCAGAGGCTCTCCCTTCGCCTTGTGTCACATTTCAATCGGCGGGGAGTATAGCACGAAGCCCCCGTTTCGACAAAAACCACCGAATTTTGCGCCAACCTTTTGACATTTGCCGCCGTGATGTTATCATGCCAATGTTTGTGCTCGGATTAACGAGCGGCATCATTTGCACATCGGAGCTTGCACCATGAAAGATTTTCAATCGTGGGGACGCTATTTCAATTTTCGGCATGAAATTCGCCGGATGGGATGGCAATTTTCCGCGCCCGCCATGTTGGCTGACCTGCCCGCTTCCTTTTTACCTGTGGGTTTGGGGCGCAGTTATGGCGATAGCTGTTTGAACGACGGCGGCATTTTGCTCGATATGACCCCCCTGAACCATTTTCTGGCGTTTGACCGTGAAAACGGGCTGTTGCGCTGTGAAGCGGGGGTATCGCTGGAAGAAATTCTGAAAATTATTGTGCCGCACGGCTGGTTTCTGTCGGTCACGCCCGGTACAAAATTTGTGACGGTGGGGGGCGCCATCGCCAACGATGTGCACGGCAAAAATCACGGACACGCCGGAACCTTCGGCATGCACGTGACCCGGTTTGAGCTTCTCCGCTCCGATGGCACACGCCTGCTCTGCTCGCCCACTGAAAATGCCGACTGGTTCCGCGCCACCATCGGCGGCTTGGGGTTGACCGGCGTCATTCTTTGGGCGGAATTTAAACTCAAGAAAATTGAAAGCCCCTTCATTGATGAGGAAATCATCAAATTCAAAAATCTGGACGAGTTTTTTGAAATCGCCCGCGAATCCGAAGAAGGGTACGAACACACCGTGAGCTGGATTGACTGTTTCGCGCACGGGGATTCGCTGGGGAAAGGGGTGTTTCTGCGCGGCAACAACACCGCCGCCCCGACGACGTATTCATATCAGCCGCCCAAACCGCAACGGCTCGCCGTGCCTTTCACCGCACCCAACTTCGCGCTGAACAATTACACCATGCGCGCCTTCAACGTGCTGTATTACGAAAAAAATCTGCGGAAAATTGTGCGTGGCACGGTGCATTATGAACCCTTTTTCTACCCGCTGGATGCCATCGGGCAGTGGAATCGAATTTACGGCAAACGCGGATTTATGCAATACCAGTGCATCGTGCCGTATGATGACGGTTTCCGCGCCATCCGCGCCATCGTTCATAAAATAGCCACCTCCGGGCTGACCCCGTTTTTAAATGTGCTGAAAACCTTCGGCGACAAAAAATCGCCGGGGATGCTCTCTTTCCCGCGCAAAGGGGTGACGCTGGCGATTGATTTTCCGAATCAGGGGCAAGCCACGCTCGATTTGCTGACTGAAATTGACCGCATGGTGCTCGACAGCGGCGGCATTGCCGGTTATCCGGCGAAAGATTCGCGTATGTCCGCCGCGTTTTTCAAAGCGTTTTTCCCGCAGTGGGAAGCGTTTATGGAATTTGTTGACCCCAAAATCTCGTCCAGTTTCTGGCGACGGGTAACGGGGAAATGACGAATGACGAATGACGAACGACAAAGGATAAACATATGAAAAAGACAACTCTCATCGCCGGTGCGGTTTCGGCGCTCGCCGCCGCACTGGCGCTCATCGTCAAATCGAAGCAGAAGCCCGCCACGAGTGACGCCGTCCGCGCGGCACGGTATCGCCAACCGCGGCGAGTGCTGATTGCGGGGGCAACGTCAGCCATCGCGCAGGAAGCCGCCAAAGAATTCGCCGCCGATGGCGACAAGCTCTTTCTGATTGCCCGCAACGCCGATAAATTGCAGGTGGTCGCCGACGATTTGCGCGTGCGCGGCGCGGTGCAGGTGGAAACCGCCGTGCTCGACCTGACCGACACCGACCGGCACGCGGCGGTGCTCGACCGCGCGGCGGAAGCGTTGGATGGGCTGGACATCGCGCTGATTGCCCACGGCACACTCAGCGACCAAGCGGCGTGCCAGCAGAGTTATGCCCTCACCGAGCAGGAATTGCGCACCAACTTTCTGAGCGTGGTGTCGCTGGTCACATTGCTGGCAAATCGCTTTGAGGCGGCGCGGCGGGGAACCATCGCCGTGATTTCGTCGGTGGCGGGCGACCGGGGGCGCAAGAGCAACTATGTGTATGGCGCGGCGAAAGCGGGCGTCACGGCGTTTCTGTCGGGGGTGCGCGGGCGGCTCGCCGAGGCGGGCGTGACGGTCATCACCATCAAACCGGGGATGGTGGACACCCCGATGACCGCGCATTTGGAAAAGGGCGCGCTGTTCGCCACCGCCGAAGCGGTGGGGCAGGGGGTGTATCACGCCATCATCACCGGGCAGGAAGTGGTCTATCTGCCCCGCTTCTGGTGGGTCATCATGACCGTCATCCGTCACGTGCCGGAATTCATCTTCAAAAAACTCAATTTCTAACCCCACAGTCAGATTTCACCAAAAGGGCGGAACGATTTCCGCTCTTTTTTTATGCCCGAAAATAGGGTGAATAATGTCACAAGCATTACGTGACATTTGTCACTGGTGACATTTATCACAGCGGGGTATAATTTGGGCGGATATATATTCGGATATTCAGATATGATATCATCCGAATGTGCGCGGTGTGCGCCGACCGGCACACGAATCTATTCAAAAAGGGAGAAGGAATGAAAACTCAGCACACACTTCTTTGGCCAATTGTTGCCACCGTCCTGCTTTTTGCAGGCATTGTTTTTTTGTTGCCACAATCCGCCGATGCCCAGTGCGGCTCATCGGCATCATCGTGCAAAACCTGCCACGAGACTCAGGGCGCTGACCCCGTCAACACGGTGGGCGACTGGCACACCCAGCACGCTTTCGGCGATTTTTGCGAATTTTGCCACGCCGGAAATGTGCAAGCCACCGACAAAGATGGCGCGCATCAGGGTTTGGCGTCGCCATTGGGCGATGTTGCCGCCAGTTGCCAGAGCTGCCACCCGGACGACATGATGGAACGCGCGGAAAAATATGCGTCCACGTTGGGCGTTGAGTTGGGTGCAGACGCTCCGGCGGGCGGCGGAAATGATGCGCCCGCAGGCGCGGATGGCGCATCGGTTGCGCCGGTGATGGGGGTTGCCGCCCCCCTCGGCGGCGAAGAGATTGACATGAACCTGCTGTACGCGGAGAAAACCGCTCCCGAACCGGTCATCAAAAATTGGGGGAACTTCATTTTAGCCCTGATGTCGGTTTTGGTGGCGGGCGCGTTTCTGCTCACGGCTTGGACGTGGGAAGGCTGGAGTAAATCGCTGGCGGGCTGGATAAAAAACAATGTCGCCCCCATCACCGATGCGGTTGCGGAGAAGAACGCCGCTTTTGCCGCCGGTGAAGCGTTCGCTGCGGCGTCATCCCCGGAATTGGCGGCGCTGTTCGCTCGCCAGCCGGAACTGGAGTCATTGCTGCCGAAATTGCTGGCGGGCGATGCGGAACTGCTGGCGGATTTGAATCACATTCTGACCAACCAACCCGAAGGGGCGCGGCTGTTGCACGCCGTCAGCCTGCTGGACATAAATTTGCTATCCACTTTGAAACAGTTGAACAAAACCGACCGTGATTTGTTGCTGGCATTAATCAAAGAATTGTAGCCGAAGGAGATTGCAATGCGGAAAATAATTGACTGGTTGAGAGCGCCATCGTGGTCGCCGTATGCGGCGGGGGCAGGATTGGGTCTGCTTAGCATTGGGGCGCTGTTGTTCACCGACCGTCTGTTTGGCGCGTCGGGGGCGTTTGAAAACATAGCCGGTTCGCTGATGCAGGTTGTTGCGCCCGCGCTCGCCGACAATATGTACTGGAATTTCGTTATGCCCGCCGGGTTCAGCATTGGGGTGATGATGCTGATTGGGATTGCGCTCGGTTCGTTTTTGTCGGCGCTGGCTTCCGGCACATTTAAATTGCGCTGGGTGTCGGATGACCAGTGGCGGGCGATGTTCGGACCCGGTGTGGCAAAACGCTGGGCGACGTTGTTTTTCGGCGCGATATTGATTGAATACGGTGCGGGTATCGCCGGGGGATGCACCAGCGGACTGGCGATTTCCGGCGGGGTTCAGCTCGCACCGGCGGCATATTTGTTCATCACCGGGATGTTTGCGTCCGGCATCATCACCGCGTGGCTTGTTTACGGAAAGAGGTACTAAAAATGACAGCGATGATTTCTGCATTAATTGTGGGTATGATATTCGGCTGGTTGCTGCAAAAATCGAAACTGACGCAGTATGCCACCATCGTCAATGTATTCCGCTTCACCGATTTGGCGGTGCTGAAGTTCATGCTTTCGGCGATTGTGGTCGGTTCGGCGGGCATCTATCTGTTCAAAGATATGGGGCTGATTACCCTGCCCGGCAACACGCCGACATACGTTTGGGGCAATTTACTCGGCGGGCTGATATTCGGCGCGGGGATGGCATGGTCAGGGTACTGACCGGGCACATGCGCCGCCGGGTGCGGTCAAGGGAATTTGGATTATGTGGTGGCGGGACTGTCGGGTTTTGTTGCTGGTGCGATTCTGTTCGGGCTGACGTATGGTCAGGTGTATCCGGCAATTTCCGGGCTGGCGAATCTTGGCGCCACCTACATTCCCGATTTGTTCAAAATGAATGATTGGCTCACGATTTTCTTCCTCACGCTTGTTTCCGTATTCCTGTTTTATGTGCTGGAGAAAAAAGGTGATCGCAAGGGTGGTGTGGCGTGAAGCCGCATCATCATCCCCAAAAGAGGAGTGACGGATGACCGAAAAAAATCTGCTGAATAGTGAAATTTCTCGCCGCAAGTTTCTCGGCTTGAGTTTGGGCGTGGCGGCAGGCACCTCAATTTTAGGGAAATATGCCCTGTCGCCGACCACTGCCCCCGCCGCCGATTCTGCCGCCGCGAGCGATTATTATCCCCCCACCAGTTTTGACCGCGAGGTGTACACCCTCTGCGAAATGTGTGTCTGGCGCTGTGGCGTCATCGCCAAAGTGAAAGACGGCAAAGTGGTGAAGCTGGACGGCAATCCGAACCATCCCCATTCGCGGGGGATGTTGTGCCCGCGCGGGCAGGCGGGGATTGCGACCCTGTATGACCCCGACCGCCTGAAATACCCGCTCATTCGCAAGGGCGCGCGCGGCGAGGGGAAATGGGTGCGCGCCAGTTGGGATGACGCGCTCGATTATGTTGCCAGCCGGATGCTGGAAATTAAAGACCGTTACGGTCCCGAAGCGATGATTTTCAGCACCACCCACAATTTGATTCAAACCCAGTTTGAAAACCTGCTCAAAGCGTTCGGCTCGCCGAATTACGGCACACAGCGGTCGCTTTGTTTCAACGCGATGATCACCTCCAACCTGCTGACCTACGGCATGTAATTGCCGGGCCCCGGTTATGTGGGGGTCCCCTCTCACATTTCGGCCCGGCCCATCCGTGTTCTTGTCCTTTT
>CAZMXX010000064.1:0-13531 GCA_964570315.1 uncultured Anaerolineaceae bacterium
TTCTTCCGGGGTCACTTCCAACCGCCAATTCGTAGAATTTATATACTCCAAACTCTGGTGGCGGAAATACGTGTCGTATAATTCGGCGTAATGTCCTCCATTTGCCATCAACTGGTCATGATTTCCCTCTTCGATGATGTGACCATTCTCCAGCACAATGATGCGGTCGGCGGAACGGACGGTGGAGAGCCGATGGGCAATCAGAATGGATGTGCTACGCGCCAGAATCAAATCCATCGCTTCCTGAATTTGCATTTCAGTGAAGGGGTCGATGCTGGCGGTGGCTTCATCCAGAATGAAAATCGCCGGTTCCTGCGCCAGCACACGGGTGAGAGCCACCAGTTGCCGCTGCCCCATCGAAAGCCGAGCGCCGCGTTCGCCGACGTCGGTTTGCAACCCTTCGGGCAACGTTTCCAGCCACTCTCCCCCGCCGATTTGCCGCGCCACCGCTTCCACTTCGGCCTCGGAAAGCGACGGACGGGCATAGCGAATATTGTCGGCGACCGTACCGGAAAACAAAAACGGCGATTGCGACACCACCCCCAACTGCCGCCGGTAGTCGGTCAAATCAAATGTGCGGATATCCTGCCCATCAATGAAGATTTTTCCGCGCTGAAACTCGTAAAATCGGGTAATCAACTTGACGATGCTGCTTTTGCCCGCGCCGGTATGCCCCACCAGCGCCACACTTTCGCCCGGGGCAACCCGCAGACTGAAGTCTGTCAGCACTTGTTCCTGCTCAGTATACCGGAATGAAACATGCTCGAAAACGATGTCTCCAGTGACTCCGGTATTTCCGATGGAGCGGTTATCCACCTGTTGAACCGCCGGTTCAGCGTCAATCAGGGCAAAAATCCGCTCAGAAGCAGAAAGCCCGGCTTGCAATTGGGACCAGAATACCGATAGGTTGATCATCGGAAACCAGAAACGGTCTACACTTGCCATGAAGAGATACCATGACCCGACGGTGACTAAATTTTGCTGGGCGCTCAATCCGCCCCAATAGAGGAGCGCGGCAGTGCCCACGGATGACATCACATTCAACACCGGAAAAATGCCCGAAAGGACGAAGCCCCGGCGCAAATTCACCTGATACGATTGCTCGTTCACGTCACGAAATTCGGCATAAATGGACGCTTCCTGCCGGAAGTTTTTGGCGATGCTGATGCCGGTCACGGCTTCTTGAATTGCGCCATTCACTTTTGCCAGCACGCGGAATCCGTGCCGGGTGACGTAACGCGCCAACCGCCGAAAATAGGTGGTCAGCATTGCCACGAAAGGCACCAGCAGCAACAGCGCCAGCGTCAATTGCCATGAAATTTGTACCAGCACCACCAGCAAAATCAGCACTAGCAAAATCTGGCTGGCAATATCGGTGACGAGCTGGACAACCTGCGCGAATTCCTGTGTATCGGAGGTGATGCGGCTGATGATGCGCCCCGATTCAAACTCATCGAAAAAAGCCATGTCATGGTTGATGGAGGCTTTGAAGGCAGCGTGTCGCAACGCGGAAACCACATCGCCGATGAGCCGCGCCACCAGCCGCCGCCGCGCCCAGTTCGCGCCCCAGATGCCCACGCCCAGAATCGTCATCCCCAATGAAAGCAGGCTGATGGCGAGCATACTCGGCGTCCCTTCCAGCGCGGAAACCGCCCGCGACACCAGCAGCGGCACACTTGCCCCGGAGATGGACACAATCACCACAAAGAAAATCGCCCACCATACCCGCTTTTTGTGCGGCTCAAAATAACGGGCGATGCGGAAAAAAAGCTCGCGGTCGCTGTATGTTCTGTCGTATGCTTCGGTATCAAGTCCGGTAAAAAAACCCATAGAACCTCGGTAGTATGGAGTAGGGAGAAAACAGTATGGGATTTCCCTTGCTTCTTGCTTTTTACTTCCTGCTGCTATTCATAACGCGCGAAAATGTTGCGATACGCTTCCGATTCGCGGAACAGGGTATCATGGTTGCCCACCATTGCCACGTGCCCTTTGCGCAAAACCACAATCACATCCGCCCAGCGGATTTGCGATAGCCGGTGGGTGATGAGCATGGTGGTGCGCCCCCGGCTGGCTTGCTCGATGGCACGCTGGATTTTGTCCTCGGTGGCGCTGTCGATGGCGCTGGTGGAATCGTCCAAAATCAAAATGCGGGGGTCGGTGAGGAATGCCCGCGCCAGCGCCAACCGCTGACGCTGCCCGCCGGAAAGCGTCACCCCGCGCTGTCCGATGACGGTATCGTAGCCGTCTCGGAAAGACATGATGAAATCGTGCGCTTGCGCCGCCTTTGCCGCCGCGATGATTTCCTCGCGGGTGGCGGCGGGCGCACCAAAGGCGATATTTTCGGCGATGGTACGCGAAAAGAGATAGATGTCCTGTTCGATGATGGAGATTTGCCGCCGCAGAGCTTCCAAATTCCAGTCGCGCACATCCACCCCGCCGATGATGATTTCACCGCCGGAAACATCATATGTGCGGTTGATGAGTTTGGCGATAGTGCTTTTTCCCGCCCCCGTTTGCCCCACAATGGCAACGGTTTGCCCCGGCTGCACGGTGAAACTCACGCCAGCCAACGAGTTCACATCCCCGTTATAGCTGAAGGTCACGTCTTTAAAAATGATGCTCCCGTCCATTTCGCCGTCAAATCCGGCGGTGTTTTGGTCGAGCGTGGTTTCCGCGTTGATTAGGCTCAACACGCGGTGCGCGCTGGAAATCCCCGTTGAGACGCGAGAATAGGCGAATTGCGCCGCAAAGGTGGGGAAGCCGAACATGGTCAGCATGCCGTTGAACGCCACCACATCCCCCAGCCCAATCATGCCCCAGCGGAAGAGCAGCAAACTATGGAACAACCCCGCCGCCTGCAACAGTCCCAACAGCAACAACGGGTAAAACTTCGCTTCGATGTCCCCCTGCCGCACAAAGGCATTACGCCAATTTTTCAACGCCGCATCGAAACGCGCCGTTTCTTTCTCTTCCTGCGCCGCCCCTTTGATGGTTTCCACGCCGTCAATCGCTTCTGCCAGCGTGGTGTTCAGCTCGCCGAAGGTTTTCCGTTCCGCCTCCGTGGCGGGGCGCAAGCTGTCCAGATACGCTTTCAACAAAAAGCCATACGCCAGCGCGTACCCTATCGGCACAATTAATAATTGGGGGTGGATGGACGGCACTAAAATGAAGGGCGCAATCATAAAATTGATGGAGCCAATCACCAGATTGATGCCGGGATTGAAGAGCAGATTGATTTCGCGGACATCGTTGGTAGCGCGCGCCATCAAATCGCCGGTGGATTGCATGTCATGGAACGACATGTTTTTGCCAATGAGGCTCAGATACAGCTCATCGCGGGTGTCGCGCTCAACCTTTTGCCCCACCACTTCGCTGCTGAAATTTCGCATGAGCATGAGCACACCGCGTACCAATTGCGAGCCGATGAGCAGCAGCGAGGTTGTCCCCAGCGCTTTGACATCGCCCGTTTTGGTGATGATGTCGAAGCCGCGCCCGATGAAGATGGGAATCAACCCGGCGCCCATCCCGTTGCCAAAGGCGCCGATAATCACGCCGATGAGATATATTTTGTGCCGCATCGCGTGCGACCACAGCCAACGTCCGGGACTGCGACGGTCGGACTGCCAATTTCTTGAAATGGAAAATTCTGCAATGGTCATAGGCTTGTTTTTTGTTTCCGGTTTCCGGTTTTCAGTTTTTCAGGGGCAGCATTTGCACCCCGATATTTTCAAACCTGTCTCCCACCGGATGATACACCACAATTTGCAGAGCATCCGGTTGCACAGCGGGCGGCGGCTCAAAAGTGTATGCGTCCGGCACAATTTCACCGAGCCGCCAGCGGCGAGTGGGATAGGTGTTCCACACGGGTTGATGGTCTTGAATGAAGGTGCGCTGTCCGTCGGCAAACAGCATTTCATTATACCATAATCGCACCGAAATGGTGTAATCGGTTGCCATCACTTTCTGCGCCGACCAAAAGAGCGTCACCGACGAGCCGTCCCGCGCCACCCGAAACCCGCGCAGGGTCATTTCCCCGCCGAAATCGAGATTGGCGGGGGTTGCATCGGCGGGCAGAACGGTCAACGGTGCGGGCGAAAGGCGAATCAGCGTGCCGCCCACGGCTTGGGGGTACGCCGCCGGGTCAATCAATGCCGGATGGGCTATCGCCGCGTTTCGGGTGATATATTCGGCGGGCGAACCCGGTTTTTCCAACACAATGGGCGGGTCGGCACGCCAAATGGTGGTCAGATATTCCAGCGCGAGCCATTCCTCAAACGCGGGGGAAATATCCGCCCCCGTCGGCGCATCCGCCAGCACCGCCCACCCCGCATCGAGGGCTGTGTCGGCGGGGGTGTTGTGCGCGTGCAGGCGCAACTCGTCCACTGAGCGCACCGCTCGCCAGCCGATGAGCGCCACCAGCAGCGCGGCAACCGCCCACTGCGCCCCCGTTCGCCACCGCCGTATCGCCGCCGCCAGCGTCGCGCCGAAGCCCAGCACAATCAGCGGGTACAGCGGCAAAATCACCTGAAACCAGTTCCCGAAACGGTACGCGGTGGTGAAAAAAAGGTAGATGACCAGCGTGCCGTAAAAGAAAATCGCCTTTCGTTTGCCCAGCAGCAGCCAACCCGCCAACCCGCCGAGCAGCACCAGCCATGTCAGTTCACCCCACACCAGCGAGGGGTATTCCGGGGTGATGAGATTGTGCAGCGACAGCCCCGGCGCCAGCTCATCCCGCCCCTGCCGGGTGCTGACAAACTGCCAGAACCATTCGGCGGTGGATGTCCACTCCCCCGCGCCGCGCCATTCCGGGTGTTGCGCCCCGCGAAGATACACAAAAAGATAGGCGGTCACCGGCAATATCCCCGCCAAAATGGTTTGAAAGATGAGTTTGGGGCGGCGAAAAATATCGGGGCGACGGGTGAAAATCAGATAAAGTACCGGCGGCAGAATGAAAAGAGTGGTCAGCATATTTGCCAGCATTGTACCGCTGATGAACGCCATCGCCAGCAAACGGCGGTCGGTGGGGGTCTCTTCCCATTCAAAGGCGAACCAGACCAGCAGCAGCGTTTGAAAAATTGCCGAGGAATATTGCTCGGTGGTGACGCTGTAATACCAGAAAAAATAGGTGACGGCGTAAAAGAGGGTCAGTCCCGCCGCCAGCCACGGGCTATTGGTGATGGTCTTGCGGCGGAGGAGCCGGTACAGCGTCCACAGCGATGCCAGCCCCCACAGGGTGGAATAGAGGGAAAGTATCTGCACGGGGTTGAACAGCCAACCCAGCAGCGGGCGCGCCGAGTGAAACCACACCCAACCGAGCATCACATACAGCGGATAGCCGGGCGCATTACTGAATCGCGCCTGCACCTGCGCATATTGGTGGGTGATGAGGTCGCCGCCGGTGAGTTCATCGGGGCGCAATCCCCGGTCGAGGGTGAAAATATACACCGCGCCGATGAGCAAAAGCAGCAACAGTGGGATGGTGTGTTTTTTCAGGAAACGAGTCGTTATCATACTGTAACCTATTGTATGCCATCGGACGGTCACTCGCAAACTATTGCGCAAAAATAGCAGAGATTGACGCTTGACACGTCACGTTTCTTTCGCTACAATCTACTAAACGTTCAGTAAGCTTCTTAAGGAAAAAACATGTCATCCACAACTCATACCTCACTCAGCGACACCATCATTGAAAAAGCCGGTGAATTGTTCCGCCGGCAGGGATATGCGGCAACCACCATCAAACAAATCGCCAAAGCCGTCGGATGTACCAATGCCGCGCTTTACTACCATTTTGAAGGGGGCAAGCAGCACATTTTGCATGAAGTGATGCGCAGCATGGCGACGGAAAACATCGGCACGATTATGGCAGAAATTCCCGCCACCAATCTGGCGGATTTGCTGCAAAAATTGAGTCACCGCATCAGCATTGTTTTGCCCCGCATCACCGACCGCATCACCTGGCTGTTGCTGGATTTTCCCACCCTGCCCGAGACGGGAAAATCGTTTTTGCGCCAACAGTTGTTGACCATTCACAATATTTTTCAGGGACACATCCGCCCGTTTGTGCCGGATGACGCCACTGCCGACCGGTTGGCGTGGGTGATGTACAATGCCTTCATCGGTTACCAGCAAATATTTGTAAAACTGGATATGCAGGAATTGGTGGATTTTTCACCGGCAGACTATGGCACATTTCTGGCAAGCGCGTTGAAACCGTCGGAAGCATAATCAGCCCCATCCAAATTTTCACAAAGGATTTTCTATGTTCACCATCCTGTTTCAAGCCCTGCTCCTCGCCGCCAGCGGACTGCTCTCCATCGGCTCCATCACGCTGGTGATCCTGCTACTGATTTCCGACCGTGGCTGGCGTAACGGGCTGGGTTACGCCCTCGGATACACCGGCGCATACACCCTCATCGGCGTGGCGGCGGTGACGCTGGGCTACCGCGCCACCGAAAACGGCAACGCCGAACCGAACACTATTTTCCCCATTGTGATGGTGGCGCTGGGGGCGTTGCTCCTCTGGATAGCGGGGCGAAACCGGCGCAAACCGCCATCAAACGGGAAAAAACAGCCGCGCCTCTTCGCGATGGTGGATAAAATCACCCCGCTGAAAGCCTTCGGATTGGGCGCGCTGGTCTCGGTCATCAATTTCAAAAACCTGGCGCTCTTTCTGTCTGCCATTTCGGTGATTGTTTTGAGCAACCTCCCCCTCACCCAAAAAGCGACCGTCGCCGTGCTGGTGGCGCTGGTCTTCTGCCTGTCGGTCATCATCCCCGTGACGATATACATTTTCGCCCCACGGCGTGCCGTCACGGTGCTGGGCACATTCAAAGAAACGCTGGAACGGCACAGTCGCCCCATCGGGATTTGGCTGCCGCTGATTTTCGGTTCAATTTTCATTGCGAAAGGACTCACAGAACTATTATGACCCAAGCTCCGTTGATTATGCCCTTTTCAGACATCCGCGCCGCCGATTTGCCGCTGGTGGGCGGCAAAGGTGCGAACCTCGGCGAAATGACGCACGCCGGATTTCCCATCCCCCCCGGTTTTTGCCTGACCACAACCGCCTTTCAACACTTCATGAACGCCCGCCCGGAGACCATCGAATTATATACTTTGCTGGATTCAATTTCCGCCGGCGAGGTGGAAAAAGTGCGCACGGTGGGCGAGCAGGTGCGCCAAATTCTGATGAGCGTTCCCATCCCCGCAGCGGTGGCGACCGCCGCACGCGCGCAGTGGCAGGCGCTGGGGAGCGAACATGCGTATGCCGTCCGCTCCAGCGCGACAGCGGAGGATTTGCCCGACGCCTCTTTTGCGGGGCAGCAGGACACGTACCTGAACGTCATCGGAGAAACCGCCCTGCTGGACGCCATCCGCCGCTGTTGGGTGTCGCTGTTCACCGACCGGGCGATTCTGTATCGCGTGCAGAACGATTTTCCGCACCGGGAGGTGCAATTGTCGGTGGTGGTGCAGCAAATGGTCATGTCCGAAAAATCGGGAATCATGTTCACCGCCGACCCGGTGACGGGACACCGACACACCCTTTCCATTGATGCCAGCTTCGGGCTGGGGGAAGCGCTGGTGAGCGGTATTGTCTCTCCCGATTTGTACCGGGTGGACAAACGCAGTCTCGAAATCGGCGAGCGCAAAATTGCCGAAAAGCGGGTCGCCATTTTTCCCGAAAAAACCGGCGGAACCCGGCAGGAAACGCTCCCGCCGGAAATGCAGTCACAGACGGTTTTGTCGGATGATGAAATTTTGGCACTGACGAAAATGGGCAGCGCCATCGAAGCCCATTACGGCACGCCGCAGGACATCGAATGGGGCATGGCAGAGGGGAAAATTTATCTGCTGCAAGCCCGACCCATCACCTCGCTGTACCCCATCGACGGGTTGACCTCGCCCGATGGCAGCCTGCACATCTTTTTCAGCGTGGGGCATCAGCAGATGATGACCCGCGCAATGGCGCCGCTGAGTTTGAACAGCCTTCAACTCATCATTCCGGTGGGCAGAAATTGCGACCGTCTGGAAAACGTTTTTATGCGCGCCAGCGGCGGACGCGCATTCTTTGACCTGACCACGATGCTGCGCCATCCGATTTTGCGCCGGATAGCGTTCGGGATGATGTCGCAATTCGACGCACTCGCGCCGGAAACGCTGCGGCTTGCCATGCAGCGCCCTGAATTTCAGCGCCCGCACGGGGTCTCTGTTTCCTTCACCGTGCTGAAAAATATCGCCGGGTTTTTCCGCAAAGTTTGGCGCGCCCTGTGGCGGCAGAATTACACGGGTTTTGTGGATACGGTCAACCGCGCCATTGATGCTCATTTGCGCGCCACCGAATCCGAATTGGATGCGCTCCCGCCGGGACGCGCGCAGATTCAAGCGATGGCGGCGCGTTTGTGTACCCTGCTCAATCCGGCGATGCTGTGGATTCCGAATTTCGTCGCCGCAGAAATTGCCAAACGGCTGATTGCCCGCCTCGGGCGCAATTGGGCAGACCCCGCCGATGTGGAAGCCATCACTTTGGGCATGGTGGGCAATGTCGTCACCGATATGAATTTGGCAGTGGGCGATTTAGCCGACCTCGCCCGCCAGTCGCCGCAGTTGGGCGCGTTTTTCGATGAGTTGGGGAACGACAGCCACGCATGGTTGCAAAAAGCCGCAACGCTCGACGGAAGTGCGCCATTCATGGCGGCATGGAATGATTTTCTGGCACGATATGGCGCGCGCGGACCCTCGGAAATTGACATCACCATGCCGCGCTGGTATGAGGAACCATTGCCGCTATTGCAGGTGATTGCCGCGCAGTTGAAAAAACCGGCGGGGAGCCATCGCGCCCAGCACCAAAAATTGACGCGGGAACGCGAAGCCGCCTCAAAACGATTGCTGGCGGGCGCGAAGCGCGGGCTGTTCGGCGGGGTGCGCGCTCGGATGATGAAACGGTTGCTGTACACCGTTGAACACGCCGGTGTGCTGCGTGAACATCATAAATTTTTAGCGGTTCAGGTGCTGCGCATCATCAAAGAAGTATTGAAAAAAACCGCCGCTCATCTGGTTGAAACAGAGAAATTATCGCAACCGAATGACATCTGGTTTTTGACATGGGCGGAACTGCTGGAAATTTGGGACGACCCGACGGGAAAACTCGCCGCGCAAATTCCGGATCGTCGCACCGCGCTGGAACGCTATCAGAAACTGACCCCGTCGCTGGTCATCACCAGTGACGGCGAAACGCCCGTCGTCCGCTATCAGGTGGATGACGCCCCGCCGGGGGCGCTGGTCGGCAATCCCGTGTCGCCGGGGGTGGTTGAAGGGACGGTGCGCGTGATTCACGACCCGCAGACAGAAACGCTCGAACCGGGGGAAATCATGGTTGCCCCCTTCACCGACCCCGGTTGGACGCCGCTGTTCATCAACGCCGGCGGGCTTATCATGGAAATCGGCGGGGTGATGAATCACGGGGCGGTGGTGGCGCGGGAATACGGCATCCCCGCCGTGGTGGGCGTCCGCGACGCCACAACGTTGCTGCAATCCGGTCAGCGGGTGCGCGTGGACGGCAATCGCGGGGTGATTGAACGGCTTTGAACCACATTCGGCGCACATCTTTTCCACAGGGGCAGGTCACGATGGCTTGCCCTTTTTTTCATCCCAAAATTGACGAATACCCCCCGCACGGGAATAATCCCTCTATTGATTTTTGGTCGTCTTCCCGTTGAGTATTGTGAGTAGTCACCACGCCGGAATGAACCGCAAAGCCGCAAAGCAAGCCAAGTTTTTCTTTGTTTTCCACTTTTTTGCTTTGTGACCTTAGCGGCTTCGCGGTGAATTCAACGTCTATCTCGCAACAATACCCAAACGGAGACCACCCGATTTTTCAACCGGAGCTTTTTATGAAACGTTTGCGACGCCCATCCAAAACATCTATCGCTTTCAGCGCTGCCCTGCTGATATTGGCAACCATCATCTTTTTCAAACTGGCGGACGATGTCTGGTTTCGGGAAGGTTTCCGGTGGGATGCCCCGGTGATGCTCGCCATCCACCGTTTCAGCTCGCCGCCGTTGGATGCGCTGGTGATGGCGCTCACCACCACCGGCGGCAGATTGCTGCCGCTGGTTTTTCTGGGCGTGGGGATGGTACTGTGGCGACAAAAACGCAAAACCGAATTGGTCGCGCTGGGGGTGTCAACGGGCGGCTCGTTCATCCTCAACACCGTGCTGAAAGCCATCTTCGAGCGCCCGCGTCCGACGGTCTTTCCGCCCCTCACCGTGGAGACCACCTTCAGCTTCCCCAGCGGGCATGCGATGATAGCGGTGGCGTTTTACGGACTGCTGGCAGTATTTTTGTGGCAGTGGCGGCAACGGGGACTCGCGGCGTTTTCGGCGGGCTGGATATTCGTCATCGCCTTCAGCCGCATTTATTTGGGCGTACATTACCCCAGCGACGTGCTCGGCGCGCTGGCAGTGGGGCTTTTCTGGCTGATAGTGGTGGTCTGGGCGTACCGAAGTTTCCGCGCTCGACAGTATGCCGCCTTACAGCTTTTTCAGGAATGATGGGATATTCTTGTTCAATGGAACACTATCAATGTCGGCAAAATAATTTCGGAACCAAAATAAACGATGACTGAAAAAAAACCACCTTCCAAAAAAACATGGCAACGCTGCCTCAGTTGGCTGCTGGTGCTGGCGGGAGTCGCGCTCATCGGGGCGGGCGTATATACCCCCATCAGAGACCAAATCACTCTGTTGCGCCACCGTCCCCCCCCTGCCCCGCCGACATCCGCCGCCGATGCCGCCTTCATCGCAATAGCGGGCGACGGCAACACGCTGGCAGACAATCCGCTGCAAGTGGTGATTTACCCCACCGCCACCCCGACCGCCGGCGCCACGCCCCTCCCCACCGACACCCCCGTGCCGACCCCGGCAGACCCGGCGCAACCGACGGCAACCCCCGCCCCCACCGCAACACCATCGCCCACCGCAACTCCCGACCCGTTCCCGCCCGCGCAATCGCCGCCCACGCGCATCGTTGCCCCTGCCATCGGGCTGGATAGCTCGGTGGTGGAAGTGGGATGGCATCAGGAGACGGTCAACGGGCAAAACGTCAGCGTGTGGGATGTGGCGGAATACGCCGCCGGATGGCACAAAAATTCGGCATTGCCGGGGCAGCAGGGCAACATTGTGCTGTCGGGACACAATAACGTCAAAGGGGAAGTTTTCCGCTACCTCTCGGATTTGGAACCGGGCGACCGCATCACCCTATACGCCGATGGTCGCCCCTATGAATACAAAGTCGATGAAAGTTTCATCGTCAAAGATTTGGGAGAGCCGCCGGAAGTTCGCCGCCAAAATGCGCGGTGGATTGGACCCTTCGACGACCAACGCCTCACGCTGGTTTCATGCTGGCCCTACACCGGCAACGCCTACCGAGTGATCATCATCGCCAGACCGGTGAAATAGTTTTCAGTGGTCAGCCGTCCGTTTTCAGTGGTTATGTTTCGCTGCCCATTGATGACTGACGGCTGTTTGGCTGCCATTCCGCTCGAATAATTATCATAATTTTTCCAAAAACTCCACGGAATTGGAAGATTCGACCATCTGGAGTAAAATATCGCCACTAAATAAAAGAGGCATGAGCTATGTTTTTCTGGCAAAAACCGAAACGAACATCCGATATTTTGTGGCTTGACTTGGGCGATTTGGGCGATTTGGTTCACCCGAACGGACCGCACGAGCAATGGCAAGACCACGGCTTGGGATTGTTGCGCACCATCATGCACCAAAACGGCGTACTGACCGACATCGCCTCCACCCGGCGCATCACTGATTGGAAGCAACTCTATCCGCAGGTGGCAGGATACAAAATCCTGCTGATGAACATTCGGAGCTACACCTTCCCCGTGGCGCAAAAAGCCGCGAGCATCTTCAAGGAAGTCAATCCCGACAGTTGGGTGATTGTGGGCGGCATGCACGCCACCGTTGCCGCCGAGGAACTGCTGGAAATCCCGTCTTTTGACCGCGTGGTGCAGGGTCCCGGCGAAAAGATCATTCTGGATATTGTGCGCGACCCCGCCGCCTTTGAGCGGCTGACCGTCGCCGTGGGGGCAAAAAGTATGGCAGAGTGGCCCCAAATCGACCGCTCGCTATGGCCCCAACCGCATCGTCGCCTGCGCAAGAGTTTCAACTACCCGCTGGAACCGGAATGCGGCTGGGGTCCCGCGCCGGTGGCAACCATCATCACCAGCCGGGTATGCCCGTGGCAATGCGCCTTCTGCAACGAAAATTCATACGTGCCCAACATGGGGCGTCGTCCGGTGGAAATGGTGATTGATGAGCTGAATTTCCTCGACCGGAAATACGGCGTCGGCTCCATCGTCATTCATGATTCGATGTTCTTCCAGCACCCCAAATGGCTGGAGGAATGGATTGAAAAATACCCGCGCAAAGCGAACAAAACGTGGCGCTATTGGGCGGCGGGGCGCTCGGACACCATTCGGCAGTGGCCCGAGCTGTTCACCGCGCTGGTGAAAGAAACCAACTGGGACACCATCTCCATCGGCTTTGAAAGCGGCAGTGACCGCATGCTGCGTCTGCTGAACAAAGAATGCACGGAGGAAGACAACTATTTCGCCATTGATTTGATTAATCGGCTGGGAGAAGAGATGGAGCGCGAAGGTCGCAAACCGCCGATGTTCTGGGCGAACATCATGCTCGGCATTCCCGGCGAAACCCGCGAAGATGCCTTCAAAACCATCCGCATGCTCAAATCCATGAAATACGTTTTCCCCTCCATTTCATATTATGCCCCCTACCCCGGTTCGGCATTGGGCTACCAACTCATCGCCGAAGGAAAGAGCATGATGTCCAAAGACAATTATCACCGCTTCCCCGGCGATGAAAAAGTGAAGGGCGTGGACTATCAATTTTACCGCGAGCTTCTGGCGGGCAAATATGACGACGAAGTGAACAAAGGTCTGGCAGATTATCAGGCGCGGCAAAAATCAGGTATTTTCTCGGAGGCGCTGGTAAAAGCATGAGCAGTTTCAGCAATCCCCACTATATGTATTTGTTCAAAATGAAAAACGGGAAACAGAAGTTGGCATACGGCAACACCCCGGAAGACGCGCTGGAGATTTTGAGCGTCCGGCTCACAGAAGAGGAAATGGCGGAAATCATCCGCGATGATTACATCAAAATTTCACAGCGAAAGCTCCAGCAGTATGTGCACAATCTGGGTTGACCCAGTACCATGTACCTATAAGTACATATAGGATGTACACAAAAAAGCGTATGAATGCGAAACTTACCTGGTTGCCCCGACACGCTTTCCCGCACTTTTGATGATGACGCTATTCCCACTGTCGAAATCACAAAAAGCCGTGTTGAAACAAATCGCGATGGGCGACACGTTGAAATCGCACCGCGTTTTGGACGGCGAAAAAACCTACCGGTTGCACTCGCTGTCGGGGCGCACCGAGCCGGTGTCGCCGAAGGTGGTGCGGGCGTTGTTGCGCGGCGGATTCGTCCTCAGC
>CAZMXX010000065.1:0-13496 GCA_964570315.1 uncultured Anaerolineaceae bacterium
ATACTTATTTTTCTTACTAATCCCTCGAAGGTAGATGTTCCACCAGAAATCAATTGGAATGCACGTATCATAAATGTACGTTCTTTAGAAGTGCATTCAGCACAAAGTTTCGCAGATCAATCTGGGTTGGGTGTTTTTTATACTGGTATTTCTCATTATGGATGGAGCATTTACTGGTTGGCAGGACTGACGGTATTACTATTTATAATTGGAGTTTTAATGGGTGTAGCATCCAACAGGCTAGCCTCACTTTCTATGCATCAGTTAAGATTATTAGTATTAATTATGGCATTATCATTTGCCACCTCTGAAATCATCGTTGATGTATTTATTGACAAAGGCAAGCAGTGGTGGGGAGCATGGTTTATCTTAATAATGCAATTACTCTTGTCCGTATATTTAGTTTGGCCGTTGTTTTTCAAACGGACTAACACATAGGAGAATAATTTTATGTCTGAAAAAGTTTATTTAACCGTTGAAATGGTCAGCTACCAAAATGACGCCATCGTCAGCAAAACAATTCTCAACCAGGATTCCGGCTCGGTGACGCTGTTTGCGTTTGATGCCGGGCAAAGCCTCAGCGAGCACACCGCGCCCTATGACGCGCTGGTGCAGGTGCTGGACGGACGCGCCGACATCACCATCGGCGGCGAAGCGGTCAGCGTCAGCGCGGGGGAAATGGTGGTTATGCCCGCCGACATCCCGCACGCACTCGCCGCGCCCGTCCCTTTCAAAATGATGCTCACCATGCTGAAGGGGTAGCTCGCCGGGGGGAAAATGACCGAACAATTTCTTGCTGGAAAAGTTGCGCTCATCACCGGCGGGTCGCGCGGCATTGGGCGGGCGATTGCGCTGAAATTGGCGGCGCACGGCGCAGACATCGTCATTAATTACGCCCGCAAAACATCCGCTGCCGAGGCGACCCGCGCAGATGTGGCGGCGTTGGGCAAACGCGCCATCATCGTCAAAGCAAATTTGGCGGATGTGGCAAAAATGTCGGCGATGTTTGAACGCATCCGCACCGAATTCGGGCGCTGTGATATTCTGGTGGGCAATGCCGCCAGCGGTATCCCCCGCCCGGTGCTGGAAACCACCGACAAGCATTGGGATTGGACGATGGACATCAATGCCCGTTCCATTCTGCGCTGTGCGCAATTTGCCGTCCCGCTGATGACCCAACACGGCTGGGGGCGCATCATCACCATTTCCAGCCAGGGGAGCACGCGGGTCATTCCGAATTACGGGGTCATCGGGCTGTCAAAAGCGGTGGTCGAATCGCTCACCCGCTATTTGGCGGTGGATTTGGCGGAGAGAGGCATCATCGTCAACGCCATTTCACCGGGGATGGTGAACACCGACGCGCTGAAAAGTTTCCCCATTGATGTGCAGCAAACCATCGCCGAAACGGCGGCGCGCACCCCCGCCCGACGCATCGTCACCCCGGAAGAAGTGGCGGCGCTGGCGGCGTTCCTCTGCACGGAGGATGCGGCGATGATTGTGGGGCAAACGCTGGTGATGGATGGCGGCTTGGGGCTGCTGCCGTGAATTCGTGTTGCGTGTTGCGTATTCCGTATTCCGTATTCCGTATTCCGTATTCCGTGTTGCGTGTTGCGTGTTGCGTGTTGCGTGTTGCGTGTTGCGTGTTGCGTGTTGCGTAATTTTACGCAATACACCTGCAACCCTGCAACCCTGAAACCTTGAAACCCTGTAACCCTGTAACCCTGTAACCCTGCAACCTTGAAACCCTGTAACCCTGTAACCCTGTAACCTTGAAACTCTGCAACCCTGAAACCCTGAAACAACCCTATGCACCATCGAAAACTTGGTAAAACAAACTTAAATGTGACCGTCATCGGGTTTGGCGGGCGAGCCATTGGCGGCGACAGCTATGGCGAAACAGAAGACCGCTGGTCGAAAGTGGCGATTGCCCGCTCATTTGGTGCGGGCGGGCGTTTCATTGACACCGCCGACCGCTTCGGGTACGGGCGGAGCGAAACGCTCATCGGTTCCATCACCAACTGCCGCGCCGATGTCATCATTGCCACCAAAGGGGGGCTGAATTTTTATGATGACCCCTCCGCGCCGCACAAAGATTTTTCGGCGGATTATCTGACCTTCGCGGCGGATGAATCGCGGCGCAGGCTGCGCAAACCCGTGCTGGACATCTATCTGCTGGATGAACCCGGGGCGGACGCGCTGGCGGACGGGTCGGCGTTTGACACGCTCGACGCGCTGAAGGCGGCGGGGAAAATCCGCTTCGGCGGCGTGGCAGCGGATTCGCCGGCGGCGGCGCGGCTGGCAGTGGAGAGCGGTCGGATTGACGTGTTGGAAATTACGTTTAACCTGCTGGCGCACGAACCGGAAAGGCTCGCTGTGCTGAAAGCCGCCGCCGAAACGGGGGTCGGCGTCATCGTGAAAGAGCCGCTGGCAAATGGCGCGCTCACCGGGAAATTCAGCGGCGACGAAACTTTTCCCACCGAGAGCATCCGCGCGGACATCCCCGATTTTGCCGCCAGAGTGACCGCCGCCCGGCAATTCGCATTTCTGGCACAGCCGAATCGCACGTTGGCGCAGGCGGCAATCCTGTTCGCCTTGAGCCACCCGGCGGTGTCGGTGGTGGTGCCGGGATGCAAAACACAGGAACAGACGCGTGAGAATTTCGCCGCAGCAAGCTCTCCCCCGCTCACACCCTCCGATTTTCGGGCAATAATGGCGCAAACATTGTAATATTTGAATAATTTTGTAATAAAACTGTAATAAAACTCGCCCTTTCTTATGTTATACTCATTGTCAAGCAAATCTTTATCTTGGATGTTTGACAATGAACTCAAAACAAACGCTCGAAAATATTCCCATCACCGACACCATCAGTTTATATGTTGCCGAAGCAACACGCACTCCCCTTCTTTCTCACATCGAAGAACAACAATTGATGCAACACATCGAACGGGCGCGGAAAGCAGCTCGTAAACTCGACAAGCTGCCGAGCGACCACACCCGGCAACACCGGGAATTGCAAGATTTGGTGCATCGTGGGAGGCAAGCCCGCAGCCGCCTCATCACCGCCAATACCCGATTGGTGCTCCACGTCGCGCAAAAATATCGCGGAATGGGTGTGCCATTGTCCGACCTCATTCAAGAGGGTAATTTAGGGTTGATGCGCGCCATTGAAAAATTCGACTATCGCCGGGGCAACCGATTTTCCACCTATGCCACCTGGTGGATTCGACAAAACATTTTGCGGGCGCTCACGCAGCAAAGCCGCACGGTGCGATTACCCAACCATTTACGCACCAAATACCGCAAGATTCAACAAGTGATTCAGGATTACGAACGTAGTCACGGCACACAACCCACCCATCGGGAAATTGCGTCAACACTGGGGATATCCGAGTTCGCCGTGCGAAAAATTTTATCGGTCACGCAAGTGGCAATATCGTTGAATTTCACAGTGGACGAAGAGGCAACGTCCCTGCAAGACAATCTGCCCGACCATACCATCGTGCATCCGCACCAGCGAATGAGTTGGATTGAATTGGTGCATGCCGTGCAAGACGCGCTGTGTACCCTCCCCGCTCGACAGGCGCGCATTTTAACCCTGCGCTATGGCTTGCTGGGCAACAAGCCCCACAGCCGAAAAGAAATCGGCGAAAAAGTTGGGTTGAACCGGGAACGGGTGCGCCAATTGGAAGTTGAAGCCCTCAACCAACTGCGCCGGTGCGGACATACCCCCCAATTACACGATTTTCTCGATTAACGGCATTCCTCCTCTCCTCAATCAAAAAAGGCGTCTCCGAATGTGGAAACGCCTTTTTTGATGTTGCCATTGCGAGGCTCATAGAGCTGAAACAATCTTCAGTGGTGGTTCAAATTGACTGATGGAAATCATTCGCCGGTAGGGACAGAGCATTGCTCTGTCCCTACGCAAAACAAACACGGATATTATCCAAACTGAATGCCCTGCGCCAGCGGCAATTCCGTAGAATAGTTGATGGTGTTGGTCTGACGGCGCATATACGCCTTCCAAGCGTCCGAGCCGGATTCGCGCCCGCCGCCGGTCTCTTTTTCGCCACCGAATGCCCCGCCGATTTCCGCGCCGCTGGTGCCGATATTGACGTTGGCAATGCCGCAATCCGACCCCGTCGGGGAGAGGAAACGCTCAGCTTCGCGCAGGTTGGTGGTGAAAATGGCGCTCGAAAGCCCCTGCGGCACAGCGTTGTGAATTTCAATGGCTTCATCCAGCGATTCGTATTCCATGATGTACAGAATGGGCGCGAAGGTTTCATCGCACACCAGCGGCAATTGTTCCGGCATCACAATGATGGTCGGTTCCACAAAATGGGGTCCCATCTCCGGCAGTTTATGCCCGCCATAGACCACTTTCCCGCCAATCTGTTCCGCGGTGGCTATCGCCGCCATCATATTGTCCACCGCCGCGCCATCCAGCAACGGACCCATCAGCACGCCTTCCGCCAACGGGTCGCCGATGGGAACTTGCTTGTATGCGTCCACCAAACGTTGCACGAGGGTTTTCGCCACCGATTTATGGGCGATGATGCGCCGGGTGGAGGTGCAGCGTTGTCCGGCAGTGCCCACCGCGCCAAACAAAATCGCGCGGACAGCCATATCCAAATCGGCGTTTTCTGTGACGATGATGCCGTTGTTGCCGCCCAACTCCAGGATGGTGCGTCCCAGCCGTTTCGCCATTTCCACGGCGACGTGCCGCCCCATTTTCACCGAGCCGGTAAAACTGATGAGCGGCAGACGGTAATCATCGGTCATTGCCTGCCCCACCTCGCGCCCGCTGCCCACAACCAAGTTGAAGATGCCATCATAGCCGTAATCGGCGGCAACCCGGTTGGCGATGTGCTGCACGGCAACGGCGGTGAGCGGCGTGCTGGATGACGGCTTCCAGACGATGGTGTCGCCCGCCACGGCGGCGATAGCGCTGTTCCACGCCCACACTGCCACCGGGAAATTGAAAGAGGTGATGACGCCGACGGGTCCCAGTGGCAGCCATTGTTCGTACATGCGGTGCGCGGGGCGCTCTGATTGCATGGTCAGACCGTATAATTGCCGCGACAGCCCCACAGCGAAATCGCAGATGTCGATCATTTCCTGCACTTCGCCCAAACCTTCGGGTTTGATTTTGCCCATTTCCAGCGTCACCAACTCGCCGAGCGGCTCTTTATAGTCGCGCAGAGCGTTCCCCAAATCCCGAATCATCAGTCCGCGTTGCGGGGCGGGAATGGTGCGCCAGGTTTTAAAGGCGTCGGCGGCTTTGGCAGCCACGTAATCATATGTTTTGCGGGTGGCTTGCACCACACTGGCAATCGGTTCGCCGGTGGTGGGGTTGAACGATACCAGTTCCGCGCCGTCCGGGTCGGTGATCCATTCATCGGGACCGGCACACGCGCCTGCGTTCACATCTTGCAGGTGCAATTTTTCCAGCAATGCTTTCATATAAATACCTCCTTGTATGTTACGGATGTTTTGATATTCAACTTGACAGCACGAGAATTATACGGTTTTCCCCAAAAATCAGCAATAACCTGCGCGCATTTCTGGCACAAAAAAACGCGGATGGCACAACGACCATCCGCGTGGTTTTACGATGCGTTTAACGGCGAATCCAACGCCGTTGCTGCCACAATGCCCCGCCGACGAGCAGCAGCAGAATGAGCGCACTGCCCCACACGCGGGGGTCGGTGGGTGCGGGCGAATGCGAGTCGGCGCCGCCGGTTTCGGGCAGCGTTTCCCCGGTGACGGTGGCTGAAACAAGCCCCTTCAGCGAGAAAGAATCAATGGTGAACTGCCCTTCGGATTGGTCGGGCCACTTTTTCCACGCCCGCACAAACAGCGTCAACGAATCACCGGGCGGAATGAGTTCCGTGCCGTAATCGAGGAAAAACAGATTTTCCCCGTCAATCAATTGTTCATCCCACGGTAATTCTATCCATTCATCGGCGGGGATTGCCTGCCAATCTGTGCCGCCGTCCCAATCAATGGCATATTGCATACGGTAGCCGTAATTGCTGGCGGCAACGTCCCCAAAGGGGGTGCGAATTTGCCCGTACATGGTCAGCGAATAGACTTCGCCCGCGATGACCGGCACGGTTTGATACAGCCCGGCGTAACGGTCGGGTTGGGTGGCATTGGCGATGGTGATGCGCTGGGCGAAATCGCCATTTTCAATCGCCAGTTCCCACGTTTCCGCGCCAAAAAGGATGGTCGCACTGCCATTGTCGAAGCGTGTCCAACCGTCCGCCACGCCATCGTCTCCGAAGGTGGTATCGAAATGCCCGTTGTTCAGCAACTCGCCGATTTGGGGCGGCACAGCGGTGGGCGTTTTCGTCGGTTTCGGTTGGGCGTGGGTGTTTTCGTCGGCACTTTGGTGGCGGTAGGTTTGCGCGTGGGCGTCGCTGTCGGCGCGGGGGTGTCGGTGGGGGCAGGGGTTGCCGTCACCACAATCTTGGTGGCAACCCGCGTGTTGGTCGCGGTGGCGGAGGGCGCGGCGGCGTCTCCGTCAGCCGTGGAAGCAACAAAGGTCGCAGTGGCAACGGGCGCACCGGCAGAGGACTGCGATTCATTTTTGACAATGATGCCGCGCACCAAAAGGACTGCCAGCAGCATTATTATCACCAGCACCAGTAACACCGAAAGGATAATCACACCCGGTTTATTTTTCCACGTATTCCGAATATTATCCATCGCCAAAACTCCCGTCTTTCCGACACATTGTGATTATTACGCTACCACAGTATACCACAGGTTATGTAAATTCCGCAACCTGCAATAGCCCAAAGGTACGAGGCTACGGCTCCGGTTCCAGCGTGAACGCCAGCGGATAGCTGTAATCCCGCGCGGCGGATTGGGCGGCATACACGCGCCGGTGCGCTTCTTCATACGGCAAAACGGCAACCAGCGCCTGCCCGTTGTTGTGCGCCACCAACATAATATCAACCGCCCGGTCTGCGGTCAGCTCGAAAAAAGTCACCAACACCGCAATCACAAAATCCATCGGGGTGACATCATCATTGTGGATGATGACCCGGAAGGGACGTTCAAGTTCTGCGTCATCCATCACTTTGAAATCCAAATCAATGATGGGGGGCGCAGTGGTCGGTTCCGATTGGGCAAAAATGTGTGGGTTCACCGAACCTCCGTCAAAACAGGTGGAATTCATCCGGGCGGATGTGTCGCGCACTGTGCATCAGCACGGCGTTCATCACGGCGATTGCCATCCGCGATTCCAGCGTCACCCCGGCGCGAACACCGACACAGGGGTCGTGCCGCCCTTTTTCGAGTTGAAAATCAATCTCAGCCAAATCCTTCTGCACCGATTGCTGCGCCCGGTTGATGGTGGCGGTGGGCTTGAAGCTCACCCGAAAAACGAGGGGCGCGCCGGTGGAAATCCCGCCGATTAATCCGCCGTGGCTGTTGCGCTGATACCCCGTGTGCCGGATGGGGTCGTTATTTTCGCTCCCCCGCCGCGTTGCCACTGCCGCGCCGTCGCCAATTTCCACCGACTGCACGGCATGCAAGCCGCCCAACATCCCCATTAATTGCACCTTCAGGCTGTGATAGAGCGGGTCGCCCAGCAACGGCGGCACATTGACCGCCACCACTTCCACCATCGCCCCGATGGAATCCCCCGCGAGCCGCACTTCTTTGATGTGCGCGGCGGCGTGGTCGGCAAATTCTGCATCCAGCGCGTGAATTTCCGCCGCCTCAAGGCGTTGCGTCAAACGGTCAATCTCGTTTTGGGGGATGGGTTGCCCTTCAAATTGATGGCGCAGCGTTTCCACCGTGTCGCGCAGGGTATGCGCGGCGGCGATTTCCCCAACCTGCACGATGGAAGAAAGGAACGCCGTGCCGAACTGCGCCGCCAGCACCGTGCGGGCGATGCTGCCGCCAATCACGTCGGAAATGGTGGAACGGTAGCTGGAACGCCCGCCGCCGCGCACGTCCACAAAGCCGCGCGATTGGTGGTATTTCACCAAATCGGTGTGACCGGGACGCACCGCGCCCGCTTCGCCCCGAAATTGGTTGTAATGGCGTGATTTTTTGGCGGCAGACAGCACCAGCGCGGCGATGGGTTCGCCGGTGGTGAATCCTTCGCCGTAGGTGGCGGCGCGGGTCGTTTGCCCGTCCGCGTCTTCAATGCTGATTGCCGCACCGGAGAGGAGCGCGTCGTGATCGTCGGTGTAAATGCCCGATAAAAAAACAACCCGGTCGCTTTCGTGACGGGGTGTGCCATGTTTGCTGCTTCCGGGGCGACGGCGGTTCAGATATGCCTGCACCGTTGCGGCGGATATTCGCTGTCCGGGGGGACAGCCGAAGACAATGGTGGTGATGCCGGGACCGTGCGATTCGCCTGCGCCTGCCACGGCGAACAGGGGTCCCCCAAAAATTTCCACAGACACCTCCGTGTTTTTTGATGAAGCTACTGCTTTTCAGCGTACCGGTGCAAAATATCAATCAGGCTCATCGTGCTGAACGGTTTGGTGATGTAATCGGCGGCGCCCATTTCTTTGGCGCGGTAGGCGTCGCCGGTCTGCCCCATCGCGGTGAGCATGATGACCGGGATGTCGCACAGGTCGGGGTCGGTTTTAATGGCTTCCAGAATCTCAAAGCCGTTCATGTCGGGCATTGCCACATCGCACGTCACCACGTGCGGGCGGCGGCAACTGTTGCGCAAAAGCGCCAATGCCTGCTTGCCCGACCCCGCGCCGACCACTTCAAACCCGCGCCCGACGAGCATCCGGTCAATCAAACGCCGGATGTGTATTTCGTCATCAATGACCATCACCCGAATCAGTTCATCCACAATACGTTCCACCCGTTTAAACAACGTGTGCACCCTGCTGCCGACGTGCGTCCAGTGCGTCCTGAACAGACGGATAAATTTTGAAAACCCGATCCATCATCGTCAGCGAAAATACCATTTGGGCATGTTTATTCAGCCCGGCTAAAACAATATCCTTCTGCTGCTCACGCGCCACCCGCAATCCCGATACCAGCGCGGAAAGCCCGCTACTGTCAATGAGCGGCACATGCTGCAAATCCGCCACCACGATGTCGCGGGCATCGTCCACGGCGTTTTTCAGCGCGTCGCGCACCGTTTCTTTGCTGGCAATGTCAATCCGCCCATTGAAGGAAATTTCAACAATGGCGTTGTTGTCCAATGATTTGGTTGTGATATCCATAATTGTTTAGCTGTTTTGCGCGTCGGAGACGGAATTGAAAATTTTGAAAACCCGGTCGAACATCGTCAGCTCAAACAGCAGTTTCGCCTGCGATTGCGGCGCAGCCAACCGTAAATTTTCCGCATCACCGCCAAAAGTTTTCAATCCGGAAACCAATGCCGCCAAACCACTACTATCAATGAACGGCACGCCGGACAAATCAATAATCACCCGTTCCGCACCTTTATCTGCCAAATCCCGAAAGGTTTGTTTGGCGTCTTCCGCCGTGCGGGCGTTCAGCGCACCATTTAATTTGACCAAATAAAAATTTGCGCCCAGGCTATTATAAGAAATTTCCATGATTTAGAAGCTAGCCTCCTTTTGCCTCGGATGATACTTCATTGGTTTTCATCAATAATTTCAACACCGATTGATACCGAGCCTATTATACACGTTCTTTTTAATTTCACCAGAACGACAAGAGTGTTTCAGTTTTCAGGCAACCGTTAACCCGGAAATGAATTTCCGGGCTAAAAATCCAAGCCGACTTAAGTCGGCTTAAGTTTTGAGCCTTGAATTTTAATTCAAGGTGACATCCCGGCACGCTTGTGGGGACTGTGGCGAATTTTCCTCAATTCCCCAGAACCGCTTATCGAGGTAGATATTTGATGAGCCGCCAATGGTTCCCCTGCGGTGTGCGCGCGTGATACTCCGCCACGTCCATAATCTGGCGCACAATATGCAGCCCGTACCCCCCTTCGGATGGATCCATCGGGTCGGATATGGGGGGCGGCACGGCATTGGGATTGAAGCTCTGCCCCTGGTCAAATACGTCAACCTGAATGCCGGTGGTTGCCAAAGTGATTTTTCCGGTGATGGTTCCCACTTCCCCCGCGTATGAATGTTCAATCATATTGGTGCAAATTTCCGACACCGCCAACTCCACCAAATAGATGAAATCATCGCCCGGCGGTCCGGGGGGGAGATTTTCCAGCATCCGGCACGCGCTGGTCACCCGCGCCGAAATGTCGTTCAGATAGGCGGTGTCCGCCTGATATTCAAAGGGGATGACCTCGCAGACCTGCCAGTCCGTGCTGATTTCCACACCGTTGGTTTGCCCGGTGAATTTGATTGCCACCAAAGTGATGTCATCGAACGCCGTTTCAGTTTGTTGGAAATCCGCCAGATGATTGAGGATTATCTGCTTCAGAATCACCGGCGACTTGTCGGCGTGCTGGTGGATGAGTTGCTGCACCCGCTGCAATCCGAAACGGTGTCCCTGCGGATTTTGCGCTTCGGTGATGCCGTCGCTGTACAGCACCAGCGTATCGCCGGGGGAAAGATGGACATATTGCGTGGGGCGGAACTCCTCGCGGTCAATGCCGATGGGAAGGGTGGTCGCCTTCAGCAGGCGGGAAGTGCGCGATTGCGCGTGATAGATGATGCCCGGCGTGTGTCCGGCGTTGGCGTATGCCAGCACACTGTTTTTCACATCGAGCGTCGCCACAAATGCGGTGACGAACAATTCCGCCTGCGACAAATCCGGCGCCAGAATTTCGTTCACCCGTTTGATGACGATATGCGGTTCCTGACTGTGAAACGCTTCAACCCGCAGCATCGTCCGCACCATGGAGGTGAACATTGCCGCCGGGATACCCTTCCCCGCCACATCCCCCACGGCGATGGTCAGATGCGCGTCATCAATCGCCAGAAAATCGTAAAAATCGCCGCCGACTTCGTAGGCGGGGGTGCTGTTCACGGCAATGGAGACCCCTTCAAACTGCGGGATGTCTTTGGGGAGCAAACTTTCCTGAATTTCCGCTGCGATTTCCAATTCGCGCCCGACCCGTTCCTGCATAATTAATTCTTGCTGGAGGGAAAAATTGTCAATAATCGCGCCCAGTTGTTCGGCAATGGCGGTGATCAGTTTCATATCACCGGCGGAGAAAATATTGACCTGCTTGTTTATCAGCCCCAGCGTGGCGGTGGTTTTGCTGGCAGTGGTGATGAATGTCCCGGCGAAGGTGCGCAGGGAGGCGGGCGCGTCGCGCCAGATTTTGCGCATTGTTTTTGCGTCGTTGATGAGGATGAGCCGCTCGGATTGGATGAGGTGGTCTAAAAACGATTGCGGACACTGCAATTCGGGCGGCAATGCCTTCCCGGAGGTCACACATTCCGCCAAATCATCATGTTTTAAAATCACAAACGCGGTATCAACCTTCACCACGCGGACAATTTCATACAGGATGGAGTTGAGCGCGTCGCGCAAATCGGCTTTTTCCGCCATAGTCTGCGTGATGCGATACACCAAATCGAGCTGATTCCAAGCGGCAATCAGCTCATCGGTCATATTTTGCAAAGCGATCTCATTTTCCAAATCCGCGCCGAAACGCGCCGCCGCCCATTTGAGCAGCGGGGAAAAGAGCGTATCGCCGGTGGCGGCGTAAATATACGCCACCACGTCGCCCTGCACCAAACATGGCGACAGCAACGCCGAGACATCATCGGTTGCCAATTCACCGGACGGCAACCGGCGCACATTCGGCGGGATGTCGCCGCTACTCTCGCCGTTGCGCCCCATCAGCACCGTCCCGTCGGGGGAGAGAAGCTGCAATTCGCCGCCGCCGGTTTCGTACCATTGCGTCGCCAGCATGGTGAACATGGTCGGATTTGTTTTCAGGATTTGCGCGAGTTTTTGCTGCATCAGATACCTTAAACTGCTGATAATGCTTCGAGTGCGCCGGCATCTAAAATTTTGATGTGTTTGCGCCCGGTCTCAATAATACCCGCTGATTTAAATTCGTTCAAAGTTTGGGTCACAGTTTCGCGGTATACGCCAACCCTGTCAGCGAAATCCTGATGGGTGTAGCCGCGAATATCGCCGCCGGAGGGTGCGCCGAGTTCCAGCAGCAGCGCCGCCAGCCGCGCCGACAAACTTTTGAATGCCAACGCCTCCAGTTGCTTCTCGGCGCGATGCACCCGCGAGGAGAGCAGTTGCATCATCCGCAACCCGACCTGCGGCTTGTTCATCACCAGCCGTTCCACATCGAAACGGCTCATCACGCACAGCACGCAATCTTCGGTGGCTTCGGCAAAAGTATCGTGCATTTCCTGCCCCAGCAACGCCATCTCCCCGAACACCGTTCCGGCTTCGGCGGTGTCAACCACCAATTTTTTCCCGTCCGGGGAAATTTTGTAAAACTGCACCCGTCCTTTTTTCAGGATGAACAACACTTCAGTGGTATCTTCCGGGCGGAAAAAAACCTTTCCGGCGCGGCAGGTGCTCATCGTCAACGCGGAATCCATTTTTTGGATTTCCGGCTGGGATAAATCCTGAAAAATATCAATGGTTTTCAGATAAGCTATCTTCAGGGTGTCGGATGGCATCAGTATTCCCTCCTCAATAGCGAAATTGTATCGTGAATGGGCAAAAATCACAAATAAAAAAACCGCCCGACGAAAGGGCGGGGGTTGAAGATTGGTTATTGGAGATTTGTTGTTGGTTATTGGAGATTGGCACGCAATGACCAATCTCCAATTTAACCAACAACAAATTAACTGCGCAACTTCGCGCCGAGTTGTTTTTCCAGTGCCTGTACGATGCGGCGCTGCTGTTTGGCAACCACTTTGTCGTTCAGCGTTTTGTCGGGCGATTGGAACCAGAGGTTGTACGCCATGCTCTTTTTGCCCGCGCCGATTTGCTCGCCGCGATAAATGTCGAAGAGGCGCACATCTGCCAGCAGGAAGCCGCCCGTTTTGCGGATGACCGCTTCCAGTTCGGCGGCAGGGACGGCTTCGTCCACCACCACGGCGATGTCCTGCTGCACGGCGGGGAAACGCGGGACAGGCGCGACGCGATACGAGTCGCTGGCGTGGGCAATCAGCGCGTCCACGTCCACATCCGCCGCGAGTACCGTCATTCCCTCCGGCAGTTCATACGCCGCCACCACCTGCGGGTGCAGTTGCCCCATCACGGCGATGGCTTCGCCCGCAACCCGGATTTCCGCCACCCGACCGGGGTAGAAAGCGGGGTGTTCGGCGGGCTGGAAACGAACATCGGTGGCGTGCAATCCCACCAGCACCGATTCCAGCACGCCTTTTAAATCGAAGAAGTCCACCGGCGCGGCATCACCATCCTGCCAACTGTGCGGCGCCCGCGCACCCGCCAGCACCATCGCCAAACGGGTTTGCTCCTGCGGCAGCAGGGCATCATCCTGCGGCAAAAAGACGGCGGACACTTCAAACAGGGCGATTTCATCGGTGAAACGGCTGTTGGCGGCGGCGATTTCCAGCACGCTGTTGAGCAGA
>CAZMXX010000066.1:0-13348 GCA_964570315.1 uncultured Anaerolineaceae bacterium
GTGTGACGGTGAGCTATTTTGAGCAGGTGCAGAACGCCTACGATTTCTACTGGCCCGTTGAACTGGTGCATGAACGGCTCGACCACAAAATGACCGCCGCTTTCCACGCCGTGCATGATATGGCACAGCGCAAAAACGTCCACAACCGGCTGGCGGCATATCTGGTCTCGGTGAGCCGGGTTGCCGAAGCGATGAAATTGCGCGGCTGGGTGTAGCGTCCAACATTCCCCGTCTTTCTTTTTGCGGTGAAACCGGACGGAAACAGAACAATATCCGCAGGGGCACGCACCGGCGTGTCCCTGTTTTTTTGCCGAAAAAATCCACTTGACGCAATGCCCGTCTGCACGTATCATACAGACACACCAACGAGAGGGTATGGCAGCATGTCTGAAATCTCAATGAAAAGTTCCAAAATCCTGAAGATATATTTGGAATTGTCGCAATTCCCCATCCTCGCCGACCAAATCCGCGAGCGCATGCGCGAAGAGATGTTTCGGCGGCGGATTATCAGCCCCGTGGCGTTTGAGCAGGAAGTGGAAAGCAAGGCGGTGCAATCGCAGTTCCGGGAAGGGTTGACCGACCCGTACAGCCAAGAAACCAACGAAACGTGGGAGCGGCGGGTGCAGAAAATCCGCGACCATCTGACCGATTTCTATTTTGCGTACAATTTGCCGCACGATTTATTCATGGAACTGGTGCGCAATACGCTCAAACAGCACTCTGTCCATCCCGATTCTGTGCTGACCTTCAACCCGGAACTCGCCCCGTGGGCGATTCTGCTCTCCAAAACCAAAGATTACGAGAAACTGCCCCCCGAAGAACGCAAAAAATACGAACATCACCTGCGGGAGATTCAGGTGGTCATCACCAAAGGGCTTATCAGCGACCAACTCCGCTTTGTGGGGGTATCGCGCGAATATTTCACCATGGATGACCTGCGCCACATCCTCGACCACCGGGTGGGGCGCGGAAAAATCGGTGGTAAAGCGGCGGGGATGCATTTGGCATATAAAATCCTCACCACCCCCCACCCCGATGATAAAGTGGATGTGAGCCGCCATGTGACCATGCCGGAATCCTATTATATCGGCGCGGATGTATTTTACGATTTCCTGTCCACCAACGGGTTGTCGGGATATATGAATCAGAAATACAAGCCGATTGACCAGATTGAAGCCGAATTTGAGGGCATCAAAAAAGGGTATCTGAGTGGGAAATTCTCGCCGAAAATTGTGGAGGAGTTGAGTAGAATTCTGAAGCCCCTGCGCGGGCAGCCGGTGATTGTTCGCTCGTCGAGTTTGCTGGAAGACCGTTTTGAAACTGCCTTTGCCGGAAAATACGATAGTTTCTTCTGCCCGAATCAGGGGACGGATGAAGAAAATCTGCGCGATTTTCTCCACGCCATTAAACAGGTGTACGCCAGCACCATCAACCCCGATGCGACGCTGTATCGCAAAAATCAGGGCTTGCTTGATTACGATGAACGGATGGCGGTGCTCATCCAAACGGTGGTGGGGACGCGCTACAAGCAATACTATTTCCCGACGCTGGCAGGGGTTGGTTTCAGCCACAATCCATTCCGCTGGAATCAGAAAATCAAGCGGAAAACCGGATTTTTGCGTTTGGTGTGGGGGCTGGGAACCCGCGCCGTTGACCGCGTGGTGGACGATTATCCCCGCATGGTGGCGTTGAGCCATCCGTCGCTGCGCCCGGAAACCAGCCGCGCCGAAGTGATGCGCTATTCCCAGCATTTTGTGGATGTCCTCGATTTGCAGGACAACACCTTCAAAACGTTGCGCGTCGCCGATGTGATTGGGGACGATTACCCCGCCATCCAATATCTGGCGTCCATTGACAAAGGGGATTATTTGCAGCCGATTGTGGCGTTGGGGGGCGGGCTGGACGCGGATAAAATGGTGCTCACTTTCGATAACCTTTTGCGCAACACCAGCTTTGTGGCAATTATGCGCACTATTCTGAAAAAACTGGGACGGGCATACAAATCGCCGGTGGATATGGAATTCGCCGTGGAAATCATTCCCGATTACCCTTATCCCGACTTCAAAATTTACATTTTGCAGTGCCGTCCGCTCAACGAATATACTTTTATGGAGCAGGTGGATTATCCCAAAGATGTGCCGCACAATGACGTGGTGTTCACCACCCATAAATGGACGCCGTCCGGGCAGGTGGATAATATTGAATATATTGTGTATGTTGACCCGCATGAATACAACGCCTTATCGGATTTGACCAAAAAACTGGAAATCGGGCGGGTGGTGAGCCGGTTGAACAATATACTGGCGGACAAGAAATTCATCCTGCTGGGACCGGGGCGATGGGGCAGCTCGAATGTGGATTTAGGGGTGAAAGTGACCTATGTTGATATTTTCAACACCGCGATTTTGGGGGAAATTGCCATTCAGCGGAACAATAAAACGCCGGAAGTGTCGTATGGCACGCATTTCTTTCAAGATTTGGTGGAAGCCAACATCTATCCCCTGCCGATTTATCCACAGGCGGAGGGGTCGGTTTTCAACTGGCAGTTTTTCAACGGTGCGCCCAATATGCTGGGGGAACTTTCGCCGCGCGATGCAGAGATGTCGCAATATGTGAAGGTCATTCACGTGCCGCAGGTTACGGGCGGAAAGATGCTGGAAGTGGTGATGGACGGGAAAAACGACCGGGCAATCGGCTACTTGCGCTACCCCACTTATACCGATGCCGAGGATGAATATGAGGATGAAACGGCGTATCGTTTTGTGTGACGATATACGGCGCATGGCAAAATAGCAATCTTGACAAATCAGTGCTTTTGGATATACTACTTGCGCTTGTCCAAAAGGGGCTGTAGCTCAGTTGGGAGAGCGTCGCGTTCGCAATGCGAAGGTCAGGGGTTCGAGTCCCCTCAGCTCCACCATAACCGAAAAGCAAGGCGTGAAAGTAGTAAATCATCCCCGCAGAGAGTCTGTTCAGCGGCTGAAAGGCAGACGTATGCGCCCTCGGGGAGCGCGGCAGATTGAACTCGTTCACAAGCTGCAACAATGATCCGCAGGCTAGTTGTTGCCGGTTCGCACCCGTTATTGTGCCGCAAAGTGGGTAACATATCACGGGGCTGTAGCTCAGTTGGGAGAGCGCTTGAATGGCATTCAAGAGGTCAGGGGTTCGAGTCCCCTCAGCTCCACCTTTTTATATGTTACCAAACCGGGTGGTACCGCGGAGAATCCTTCGTCCCTTTTTGGATGAGGGATTTTTTGTTCAGCAATTATTTACGTTTTAGGAGTTTTTGGTTACAATACCCTTGTCTCAACTTGTGCAATGCGTACAAGCGAGAAGGGCAAAAGTGTTCAAAACTCACAAAAACGTATCATGAAAAAGGAGGCAATGATGGCTATTCCAAAATCTGATGTAATTTGGTTCAACGGGGAATTCGTTCCGTGGGACGACGCACAGGTGCATGTGCTGGCGCATGTGTTGCATTACGGCAGCAGCGTTTTTGAAGGCATCCGCGCGTATCACACCAAACAGGGACCCGCCGTGCTCGGACTTGAACCGCATGTGAAACGGCTTTTCAATTCCGCGAAGGTGATTCGCATGGAAATTCCGTTCACCCATCAGGAAATCGCCGATGCCATTCTGGCAACCGTCAAACGGAACGGGCATAAATCATGTTACATTCGCCCGCTGGTGTTCCGAGGGTATGAAACATTGGGCGTCAACCCGACCGCCTGCCCGGTTGAGACCATCATTGCCACTTGGGAATGGGGCGCGTACCTCGGACCGGAAGCCATCGAAGTTGGCGTGGATGTGGGGGTGAGCAGTTGGCGGCGCATGGCGCCCGACACCCATCCCGCGATGGCGAAGGTGGGCGGCAATTATGTGAATTCGCAATTGGTGGTGATGGAAGCGAAGCGCCACGGTTATGTGGAAGGCATTGTGCTGGACATCAACGGCTATGTCAGCGAGGGGAGCGGCGAAAATATTTTTGTGGTGTACGATGGAAAAATTTACACGCCGCCACTCGGAAACTCGATTTTGTCGGGCATCACCCGCAGTTATGTGCTGCAATTGGCGAAAGACCGGGGCATCGAAGTGGTTGAGCAGCAAATCCCGCGCGAAATGCTCTATTTTGCCGATGAAGCCTTCTTCACCGGCACCGCCGCCGAAGTCACGCCCATCAAAAGTGTGGACGGGCAACCCGTCGGCGCGGGCTCGCGCGGAGCCATCACCAAAGCCTTGCAGGAAGAATTCTTCGGCATTTTGACCGGCGAAAAAGAAGACCGTTACGGCTGGCTGACGCCGGTGAAGTAAAATCAGAAGCAGAAAACGGCGGTAAGGGCGACCCTTGTGGTCGCCCAAGCCCGTTTGGTTGTTCCGAAAACCAACGACGAATGCCCGATAGCCAACGGTGAGAAAGCGATATGCAATTTTGTACAGCCATCAATTGTATGGATGGACGGGTTCAATTGCCCGTCATCCGCTATCTTCAGCGGCGATTCAACGCCGAATATGTTGACACCATCACCGAGCCCGGACCGAACCGGATTCTAGCGGACGAAAAAGGGACGGCGCTCGTCCGCCGGAGCATTCTGGACAGAATTACGATTTCGATTGAACGGCATGATTCCGTCGGCATGGCGATTGTCGGGCATTATGATTGTGCCGGAAATCCGGTGCCGGAAGCCGAGCAAATCGCGCACATAAAACGGGCGATGCAATTTCTGCGCCGGCAATTCGAGGATATGGCAATCGTCGGGTTGTGGGTTGACGAAAATTGGGACGTCCATGAAGTTTATTGAAAAAAACTGAAGCAGGACTCACGCAGGTAGAAAAAACAGACATCAGAATTCGCGGATTATCCGGATTTTTCATGCAAATTCGTGAGCTTCGATGCAGCGTATGGCGCGATGCGTGAGTCCTAAAAATTATTGGTTTGGAGATGCTTTATGACCGATGCATACAATCCACAGGTAGTTGAACCGAAATGGCAAAAGCAGTGGGCGGAAACCGAACTATACCGCAGTGTGGTTGACCCCACCAAAGAAAAATATTATGCCCTCACCATGTTCCCGTACCCGTCGGGCGACCTTCATATGGGGCATTGGTACGCTATGGTTCCCTCTGACGTGCGTGCGCGCTGGATGCGGATGCAGGGGAAGAATGTCCTCTTCCCCATGGGGTTCGACGCCTTCGGGTTGCCCGCCGAGAATGCCGCCATCAAACATAATTTTCATCCCCTGAAGTGGACTTATGCCAACATGGAACGGATGCGCGGACAACTGCGCTCCATGGGCACGATGTTCGATTGGACCCGGGAAATTGCCAGTTGCGACCCCAGCTACTATAAATGGACGCAGTGGTTTTTCCTGAAACTGTATCATGCCGGGCTGGCATACAAAAAAGAATCGCCGGTTGATTTCTGCCCGAACTGCAACACCACACTGGCGCGGGAACAGGTTATTGGCGATGACCGCCGTTGCGAACGGTGCGATACCCCGGTCATCAAAAAAAATCTGAACCAGTGGTTCTTTAAAATCACCGCTTATGCGGATGAACTGCTCGATTTCTCGAAGCTGGAATGGCCCGAGCGGGTGAAAACTTTGCAGCGCAATTGGATTGGGCGCAGCGAAGGCGCGGAAGTTGTCTTCAAAACCGAAATCGGCGGGCACGAGCTGCCCGTTTTCACCACCCGCCCCGACACGCTGTGGGGCGCAACCTTCATGGTGATGGCGCCCGAACATCCGCTGGTGGATGAACTGGTTTCGGACGAACAACGCGCCGCGGTGGAAACATATATCGCCGCCGCCACCCGCCAAACCGACATCGAACGCATGTCCACCGAGAAGGAAAAGACGGGCGTGTTCACCGGCGCATATGCCATCAACCCGGTCAACAAAGCGCGCATCCCCATCTGGATTGCCGATTATGTGCTGATGGGCTACGGCACGGGGGCGATTATGGCGGTTCCCAGCGGCGACGAACGCGACTTCGCTTTTGCCAAAAAATACAATCTGCCCATCACGGTGGTGATTGAACCGCCCGATTGGGACGGCGGCGAACTGGAAGCGGCATATACCGGACCCGGACGAATGGTGAACAGCGGTCAATTCGATGGCACGGTGTCGCTGGCGAAATACAGCTTGGACGAATGGACGCCCGACGTTGCCGCCGAATATGGTTTGCCCGCCGACATCACCGCCGAGAACGAAGGGCGGCGCGTCGTCACGCGCTGGCTGGAAGAACAGGGCATCGGCAAATTTGCGGTCACCTATCGCCTGCATGACTGGCTCATCAGCCGCCAGCGGTATTGGGGCGCACCCATTCCGATGATCACCTGCCCGGAATGTGGCATCATGCCCGTCCCGGCGGAGGAATTGCCCGTCACCCTGCCGGAGGATGTCGAATTTCTGCCCACCGGCGAATCGCCGCTGAAGTTCCATGACGGCTTCCGCAAAACTACCTGCCCGCAGTGCGGCGCACCCGCCGAGCGCGAAACCGACACCATGGACACCTTCATGTGCTCCAGTTGGTACCAGTATGCGTTTATGGACGCGCATTGGAAAGAAAACGACACCCTTTCGCTGGATGATATGCCTTTCAACCCGGAGGAAGGCAATTACTGGCTGCCGGTTGACCAGTATACCGGCGGGGTGGAACATGCTACCATGCATCTGCTGTACACCCGCTTTTTCACCAAAGCCATGCGTGACATGGGCATTGTCGATTTTGATGAGCCGATGGTGCGGCTCTTCAATCAAGGCATCATTTTGGCGGAAGACGGCAAACGGATGAGCAAAAGTCGGGGCAATGTGGTCAATCCCGATGAATTCGTGAAGCTGTACGGCGCGGACACCGTGCGCGGCTATCTGATGTTCGGTTTCCGCTGGGAGCAGGGTGGACCCTGGAGCAGCACCGGCATTTTGGGCATCCAGCGCTTTTTGGAAAAAGTGTGGGATACCGTCACCGGCGAAGCGGCGGATGTGGCGGGTGAGCCATCCAAAAAACAGTTGCGCGAATTGAAACGAAAACAGCACCAAGCCATCGAGCGGGTGACCCGTGATTTGAACGATTTCGCATTCAATACTATGGTCGCCGGGCTGATGGAATACAACAACTATTTGCAAAAAGCCAAAGCCACCGCGCTGGTCAATTCCCCCGCATGGGCGGAAGCGATTGAAACGCTGGTGCTGCTGATGGCGCCCGGCTTCCCGCACATTACCGAAGAGATGTGGCATTGGCTGGGGCATACGGAAAGTGTGCATCTGCAAGCGTGGCCCCAATGGGACGCGGAACTGGCGAAAGAGGACGAAATCACCATTGTGGTGCAGGTCAACGGCAAAGTCCGCGAGCGCTTCAACGCCCCCGCCGATGTGGACAGCGAAACCGTCATCGCCAGCGCCAAAGCCCTGCCCGGGGTGCAAAAATACACCGAGGGCAAGAAAATTGTCAAAGAAATTTATGTGCCGGGAAAACTGGTCAATATTGTGGTGAGATAGAGATTGATAAATAGTGATTGGAGATTGGTTATTAGGGAATCTCCAACAGCCAATCTCCAATCACCAATCACTGGGAGACTATTATGCAAAAAACTACCATTCACACTGAAAAAGCACCTGCCGCTGTGGGTCCGTATTCGCAAGCGACCCGCGTCGGAATGTTTGTGTACACCGCCGGGCAAATTCCGCTCGACCCCGCTACCGGGAAGATGGTCGAAGATAACATCGAAACGCAGACCCGCCGCGCGCTGGAAAATCTGCAAGCCGTGCTGAAAGCGGCGGGCGCGGGGCTGGATTCGGTGCTGAAGACCACCGTCTTTTTGCAGGATATGGGCGAATTTGCCGCGATGAACGGGGTGTATGCCGAATTCTTCTCCGAGAATCCGCCCGCCCGCAGTGCGGTGGAAGTCGCCGCGCTCCCGCTCGGCGCGCGCGTGGAAATCGAAGCGGTGGCAGTGGTGAAAGATTAGCCGCCGCGCCCCGGATATTTTCAACCGTTGAATCCGCAAACCGAACCCCGCAACTTTATGACCCTCGCCGATTGGCGGCGCACCGTGGCAGAATTGTACGCCGATGTGCGCCGTCTCGCGCGGGATGACCCTTCGCGCGCGTGGAAAACTTTCCGCGCCCGCCGCGATGCGCTTTTCCGCGACCACCCCCAAACCCCGCTGACCCTCGCTCAACGCACCGATTTCATCGGATTACCCTATTTCCCATACAACCCCGCGTGGCGGCTGACCGGCACGCTCCATCCGCCGCGCAACCGCGATACCATCACCGTGCAACTCCCCGCCGATGGCGCATTCCGATATACGCCCGTGGCGCGGGTGCAGTTTCGGTGGGAAGATACGCCTCTCGAACTGACATTATTTTGGGTGGAAGGGTATGGCGGCGGGCTGTTTCTGCCGTTTCGAGATGAGACATCCGGCGGCGAAACATTCGGCGGGGGGCGGTATCTGTATGACACCATCAAAGGCGCGGATTTGGGTGCGGGCGAAACAACCATCGCGCTCGATTTCAACTTCGCCTACAACCCGTCGTGCGCGTACAACAGCCGTTGGGTGTGCCCGCTCTCGCCGCCGGAAAACCGGCTTCCGGTCGCCGTGACCGCCGGAGAAAAAATATGCCCATAAAAATTTGACCGGAGGCAAGGTGCAGGCATATCATATCGGTGATACTGTATGGGCACTTGGCAAGATTATGGCATTTGGATATGAATTCGACGCTCCGTTTGTAAGAATGACATCGCACGGTGATACACCTTTTACCGTCGCCATGGATGTTTTACTGGAAATGTTCGCCTCGCCGGATTTCCCTCCCCGCGGAAAATTGATTGTCGACCTGCGCGATTCCACGCAGCACCGTACCCCGGACGAGGTGCGGGCGTTGGTGGATGTGGTTGGGGCAAACCACCATCAACTGTACCCGTATTGCGCTTTTGTGGTGGGCAAGCCGATACATTTCGGGCTTTCCAGAATGTTTGCCGCTATGGCAGACCGCTATCCGTTAAAAATCGGGGTGTTTTGGGAAATGGAAGACGCGCTGGCGTGGGTGCATGCGTCCGACAGCGGCAATCAGCCGGATGCGGCGGAAGATTGATGGCGGATTTTTTCCCGCAGGTGGTCAATCGGTTGGAGGTCGCCGTTGGCGGTTTCAAAATACCAGTGTTCCCACCCGTTGCACGGACTGCCGCCCGAAAGTTGTTTGCCCAATTGATGAATGGAGCCTTCGTAGCCGTTCAATTTTAGCTTTCCGTCCGGCTTGATGCGCGCCACATTCAACCGATTCCCCTTGAAAAATAGAGACTGTCCCGGGTTGAGCAATCCGGTTTCCAGCAATTGGACGAACGGCACGCGCCGCGCGAGCCGTTTTTTGTCGCGCACATCGAACACATCCGCATCAAACATTTCGGGCGAAACGGCGTCGATGCGTTGTTGCGCCACCCGAATATATTTCGCTTCGCGCTCAATGCCAATCCAATGGCGATGCAATTTTTTCGCCACTGCGCCGGTGGTTCCACTGCCGAAAAACGGGTCGAGCACCACGTCGCCGGGGTTGGAAGACGACATAATCACCCGGTAGAGCAGGGCTTCCGGTTTTTGGGTGGAATGCGCTTTCTTGCCGTCCACCTTCAGCCGTTCCCGTCCGGTGGCAATGGGCAGCACCCAATCGCTGCGGAGTTGTTTGCCGCCGTTGAATTCCTTCATCGCGTGGTGATTAAAAGTGTAGCGCGCGCCTTTGGTTTTGCTCGCCCAGATGAGCGTTTCGTGGGCGTTGGCAAACCGTACCCCCCGAAAGTTGGGCATCGGATTCGTTTTTATCCAGACGACATCATTTAAAAACCAGTAGCCCAAATTCTGCATAATTGCGCCGATGCGGTAGATGTTGTGGTATGAACCGATGACCCAGAGGGTGCCGGTATCTTTCAGCACCCGCTGCGCGGCGGCGAGCCATTGGCGCGAAAATTCATCATATTGCTCGAAATTGTTGAATTTGTCCCAAGCGTCGTCCACCGCGTCCACTTTGGTCATATTGGGACGCCACAAATCGCCCTGCAATTGTAAATTATATGGCGGGTCGGCGAATATCAAATCCACCGATTTTTCCGGCAGCGCTTCGAGTATGTCGATGGTATCGCCGTGCAATATTTGGTTTAAAGGAAGGTTGCTATCGCTCACGCATCACCTGCGGTTAAAAAGTTTCTTCCAGCCGAAAGCCTTTTGCGTTGAAATGCTGTTGCACCGATTCGATGTCGTCGGGCAAAAGCCACTGTTTCGATGTCCCGTCGAACCGTCTGCCGGGCACGTCTTTCACGGCGGCAAGCATTTCCTGAAACGTGCCGCCGACAATTGCCAGCCGTTGGTTGCCCACCATCACCCGAATTTGGTCGCGGCGGTCGTTGCCGGGTTTGGGTTTGGATGCGGTTGCTGCGGCGACGGGCGGGGGCGGTGGCGCGACGGGCGGCGGCAACTCGCCCGGTTCGTCCATCGGCTCGTCCCAAAAGTCGGGCAGGTCGTCGGGGGGCGGGGGAACGGGCGGCAAATCCGGCGCCGGCGGCGCGGAGACTGCGGGCAGTTGCGGCGCATCCGGTTGTGCGGGCGGGTTGGCAACCGCTTCGATATTGTCCAACTGCATATTTTTTTGCTCGAAATAGTTTTTCAATTCCAGCATCGTGCCGGTGATTGACCAGCGTTTGCTGTCACCGTCAAATCGGCGGTCGGGCAGGGCTTTGATGGCGGCAAGCAGTTCCGAAAAGGGCGCGCCGGTGACTGCCGCGCGGAAGCTCGCCGTTTCAATTTTGATGCGGTCGCGGATGGGAGTGGCGGCGACGGGGGCGGCATCTTCCGGGGCGGGTGTGCCCCCTTCCAGCCGAAAGCCGCTGTTTTCAATTTGCCCGCGCACCATTTCCGGCGAGGCATCTATCAGCCATAATTTGTGTTCGCCCACGTACCGGCGCTTGGGGAGGCTTTTCACCGCCGCCAGCAAACTGCTGAAATCGCCGCCGGTCACAAAATAATCAACGTTCTGCACCCGAATTTTGATTTTGTCGCCCTGCATACTTCCTCCGAATTGAAAAATAATGACTCGTCATAACTATATTATCTGCAAAAGCCGGAATGGTGCAACAAATGGTGACGGTGCAATTGACCAACCGGCGGCTTGTCGGTACACTGTTTGATTGAGACACTGATGAAACAAGATTTGGAGGCAATACATGGCAAACAAAACACCGATAATTGTTGTGCTGGAAGGGGACCAAACCGGGCAGGAATTGCTGGAAGAGGCGTTGCGCGTGCTCGACCCGGCGGTGACGGGGATTGAATATGCGTTTGAACGGTTCGACTTGAGTTTGGAAAATCGTCAAAAAACCAACAATAAAGTGGTTTACGAGGCGGCGGCGCGGATGCGCGAGACGGGCTACGGGCTGAAAGCGGCAACCATCACCCCGGAAACAAAGGGTGATGTGGGCAGCCCCAACGCCATTTTGCGCGATGAGGTCAACGGGACGGTGATTGTCCGCACCGGGCGACGCATCCCCGGCATCCGCCCGACGGGTGGGGCATATGCGCCGATTTCGGTGGTGCGGATGGCGGTGGGCGACGCCTATGGCGCGGAAGAACACCGCGAAGGGTCGGGGTTGGATGAGGTGGCATACCGCCTCGAAGCCATTGACCGCCGCACCTGCCGCGCGGTGGCGGAGTTCGCTTTTCAGCACGCGAAACGGATGGGAGTGAAGGTGTTCGGTGGTCCGAAATACACCGTCAGCCCGATATATGAAGGGATGTTGAAAGAAGAGATGGATGCGGCGGCGGAACGGTATCCCACCGTCACTTATGAGCCGCAATTGATTGATGCCACGTATGCCCTACTGCTCACCAACGGCGGCGACGGTATGGTCATCCCCGCATTGAACCGCGATGGCGACTGTTTGAGCGATTATGTGTTGCAGATGTTCGGCACAATTGCCGGGGCGGAATCGCTGTTGCTGTCTTTTAGCGATGACTGGAAATTGACCACCGTGATGGCGGAAGCGCCGCACGGCACAGCTCCTTCGCTGGAAGGGAAGAATATCGCCAATCCGATGGCGATGATTTTGGCGGGCGCGGCGCTGTTGCGGTACATGGACAGTTCCGAAACGTCGCAGGTTTCGCGCGCCATTTACGAATCGGTCTTTGAAGCCGTCCATCATGGGGTGCGCACGCCCGATTTGGGGGGCAGCACCATGACCACCGATTTCACCGACAATATCATCCACCGGGTGAAAGATAAACTGGAAGTGTGGCAGGTTATGGGCAGTTGATGAGCGCGCTATTGATTCTCGCTGCCACTGTCGCGTATGGGGCTTTGCACAGCGCGCTGGCATCGGTGAAGGTGAAAAGTACGTTGGGCAAACTGCTGGGGCGATGGTATCGCTTGTTTTTCAATGCCGTGGGGGTGGCAACACTGTTGCCGGTGCTGGCATTGGCGGGCGTATTGCCGAACCAAACATTGTATATCGTGCCGTCGCCGTGGCGCTGGGGTTTGCTGGCGGTGCAGGGCGTGGCGGGAGTGTTGGCAGCGCTGGCGTTCATCCAAACCGATATTTGGCACTTTTTGGGTGTGCGCCAAGTGTTGCAAAACGTTCCGCCCGACCATACGCCCTTCAAAGAAGTTGGATTTTACCGTTGGGTGCGCCATCCCGCCTATTTTTTCAGTCTGATTCTGTTGTGGGCATCCCCCGTGATGACGGTGAATCAACTGGCGCTGTACGGGGCGTTCTCGCTGTATTTTTGGGTGGGTGCAATCTTTGAGGAGCGGAAACTGGCGCGGGAGTTCGGCGCGGCGTACCGGGATTATCAACGCCGTGTGCCGATGTTCATCCCCTGGAAAACGTCGCTGTGGAAATGAAAAATCTACGCAATAAAATTATCATCGGCATTATTTTGGGTGTGGCGGTGATGGTTGGGTTGGGCATTTACGCCGATTTCACCGAAATGGCGCGGCTGTTGCGCGCGTTCCGGTGGGCGTTGCTGCCCGCCATCATCGGGTTGACGGTCGTCAATTACCTGCTCCGATTCTCGAAATGGCATTTTTACCTGCGTCAAATCGGGGTGAAAAACCTGAGCTGGGGGGCGGACTTGCGCGTCTTTCTGGGCGGATTCGGATTCTCGCTCACCCCCGGCAAAGCGGGCGAGCTGGTGCGATTGCTGTGGCTCAAAAATCTGGCGAATGTTCATCCCGCCAAAACTGCCCCCGTCGCCCTCGCCGAGCGGCTCACCGATGGGATTGCTATGGCGATTTTGTCGCTGGTGGGCGGATTGATGTATCCGCAATTCACCCCTGCCGCGTTGACCATCGGCGCGGTGCTGGTG
>CAZMXX010000067.1:0-13274 GCA_964570315.1 uncultured Anaerolineaceae bacterium
GGCGACTTTTTTGGTTCGGTCGTATGAGGCGGTCACTTTGATGACCTCCGTGCCGTAGAGCGCAATTTCGCGCATTTTTTCCTGCGGCACGGCGCTATTCAAAAATGCCCAGATTTTTATGCCGGCACGCACCCCATACGCGGAATAAGAAATGCCCACATTCCCGGTGGAGGCGACGACCACTTCTCTGATATTATTTTCTTTAAATGTGGAGATGGCGAGTGACGCTTGCCGGTCTTTAAATGAGCCGGTGGGACCCTGCCGTTCATCCTTCAAATACAGATGCGGATGCCCTACCATCAGTCCCAAGTTGGGCAGATGAAGCAGCGGCGTGCCGCCCTCGCCCATAGAGACGATGTTGTCGGGATTTTCCAACGGCAGTAATTCGGCGTAACGCCACATGGTGTGAGGGCGCTTCGCCAGCGATTGCTGCCAGATTTTGCGGGTGGCGGGCAAATTATACTGCGGGTCGAGCCAGTCGCCGCCGCAATGGGGGCACTGCCCCACCCCGGACGCGAAGGGGAATTCAGTGCGGCAAGCGTCGCATACCAGCGAGAGAGGGAGAGCCATGATGTTTTCCTGAAGTTATGCCATCGGCGGCGAGAGATACGCATCCACATATTGCAGCAAGTCGGCATCGGTGAAGTTGCCTTTGCTCAACAATGCGACGGCATAATCGTCCACCATTGTTCGTTCCGATTCAGAGAGGGTGCGGGCAGAGATAACCAGCACCGGCAAGGATTTTGTTTCTTCTGTTTCCGCCAGCGTTTTCAGCACCCCGAAACCATCCATTTTCGGCATGGTCAAATCAAGGATGACCAAATCGGGGCGGTTCTGCTCGATGACCGCCAGCCCTTCCACGCCATCGGTGGCGGAGAGTACCACACATGCCCGCGATTCCAAAATACGGCGGATGAGCAGAATATCATCGGCATGGTCATCTATAACCAGCACCTTTTTGGCGCGTTCCCGCAAACGCCCCAGTTTTTCCATCGCCGCCAGCAAATCGGTTTTGATGATGGGTTTGACCAAATAATCGGTTGCGCCCAATTGCGTGGCGCGGAAACGGTCTTCCACAATGCTGGCAATCACCACCGGGATGTGTGCCGTGTGCGGATTTTGCATCAGGTCTTCCAACACCTGCCACCCGCTCATATCGGGCAGAAGAATGTCGAGCAGAATAGCGGCGGGTTGATGCGTCCTCGCCGCTTCCACCGCGCCTTCGCCGGTGGTGTGCATCAGCACGGAAACGTCCGTGCCTTCCAAGAATTGCCGGTAATATTCCGCCACCCGCGCATCCCCGTCGATGACCAGCAGGGTCGAGGGCAAAATCCCGGTTTGCAATGCCGGATTCGGCGTCAGCGTGACAGCATCCTCCACCTCAACGGCATCGGTGGCGGCGCGCGGCAACGTTACCATGAAAGTAGAGCCTTCTCCCAGCACGCTGTCAACGGCAATAGTGCCATTGTGCATCTCAATGAATTTCTTGGTGATGGGCAATCCCAACCCCGTGCCACCACTTTTCCGCGTGGTGGAACCATCAACCTGCATAAATTCATCAAAAATGCGTTGCTGGTTTTCCGCCGCAATACCAATGCCGGTATCTTTGACGCTCACCCACACATTGTCGGCATCCGCACCGGCAGCGATGGTAATCGAACCTTTTTCGGTGAATTTTGCCGCATTCGACACCAAATTGAGCAGCACTTGCCGCAGTCGCGTTTCATCACCCCAAACCGGCGGCAACTTTTCGGGAATCTCCGCGATGATTTTTACATCTTTGTCTTTTACCAACCCGATTGCCGTTGAAACCGTGCCATCCAGCAACGATTTCAGGTTGGTGGGCGCGAAGCTCAGTTCCATTTTACCCGCTTCAATTTTAGACAAGTCCAGAATGTTGTTGATGAGGTCAAGCAGATGTTTCCCGCTTTGATGGATGGAAGAAAGGTCGGTGCGCTGCATTTCGGTCAATGGACCGTCAATGCCCTTCAAAATAACCCGTGAAAAGCCGATGATGGAATTCAACGGGGTGCGCAATTCATGCGACATATTCGCCAGGAACTGGGTTTTGAGCTTGTCCACTTCCCGCAACTGCTCGGCGATGTTCCGTTCCTCCTGATACGCTTTGGCGTTTCCGATGGAGGTGGCAATTTGTGTTGCCAGAATTTCCAGCACCGCAATCAGGTTTTGGTCAAACGCATTCCGGTGTTCAGAACGCAACGCCAGCGCGCCGATGGTTTCCTGCCCCAGCACCAGCGGCAACGCCAACGCCGATTTCACGCCGGGGTCATCCGGCAGCCACGCCAGCGAATTCACTTTGGCATCCTGCGCTACCACCGTCTGGCGCTGGTGAATGGCGCGCCAGGGCATCGTGCCGTATTGCAGGGTTTTTTGCGCCGATTGCGGCGCGTCCATCCGGTCATCCTTCGAGATGACCTGCGCGTCCCAATTGCCGGAAGCGGGGTCGGTGAGGTAAAGCTCAACCTGTTTGAACCCGAAGCGGGTCTGCACCTGAAAAACACTGTGTTTCAGCAATTCGCTCAAATCCAGCGTCGCGGTAATCGCCTGCCCGATTTCGGAGCTGGTTTGCAGCGCCGCCACCCAGCGTTCCGTCTGTTCAATCAGCCGGGCATTGTCAATTGCCAGCGCCGCCTGATTGCTCACCGCTTCGATGATGGCGCGTTCATCCTCCGTCCACGTCCGGTCGGGGGTGTCAATCAGCGCCAGCGCGCCGAGGGTTGCCCCACGCAGGGTCAATGGGCTGACCAGCGCGGATACCGCCGGTTGCTCGTCGCCATTTTCAGCGGGCAACACCACATGGGTGACATCGCCGTTGTCGCCGTTTCCATTTGAGAGCAGCCAATCGGTGGTCAGTTGTTCGCCGTTGGGGTCAATGGTGAACATATCCTGTTCGGGGCTGTCATGCGATTGCAGGTACGCCGACCATGACTCTTCCAGATAATGGCGGTGGAGCGTTTGAATTTCCTGCGCGTTTGCCCGCTCGCTTTCCAGCAGGCGGATCACGTTGATGGCGTTTGCCAACTGGTCGGCAATGGTTTGCAGCACCAATTCGGTGCTGGCATCAAAGGTGTTCAGCGCAGTACTTTGAACATCCAACACGCCGATGACCTGTTGCTGCGCCACCAGCGGCAGCGTGATTTCCGAGTGTGTTTCCGGCAATTGCGGATGTTCCCGAAAAACCGGGTTGAGTCCGACATCGGGGGAGTTTTGCACCGTTCCGCGGGCAATCGCCGTGCTGACCTGGCTTCTACTGCTGAGAGGGAGTTTATAGTGCAACATTTCCTCGCGCCGGGAGGCGGGCAAATTTGTCCCGGCAACGGCTTCAATGGTGGCGTTTTGCCGATAATCGTCCACCAAAAAGATGGTCACGGCATAATAATTGAAGCGCTGCACCAGCAAGTCGGCGACGGTGGGGAGCAATGTTTTCAAATCCGTTTGCGCGGTGGTCGTCTTCGCCACTTCTGCCGCCGCCTGCAATTGCGCCGCCCGCTGAATTGCCTGCCGGAGGTTCAAATAGTTGTTCAGGGTAATGGACATCTGCCGCCCGATATTTTCCAGCAGGCGCAAATGTCCGCCGCTATAGGTGGTTTCGTCCAAATTTGCCACCAGCAAAAAACCGGCGTGGTCGCCGCCGACAAGGGGTACGGTTGCCATCCCGCGCCAACCCAGTGTCGCAATCAGGTTGCGCAACGGTTCCTGAAATTGCGGGTCTTTTGTGCCATCGGTGGAAATGAGGGTTTTCCGTGAGGCAATCACCTCGTTGAAGCCATGTTCCGCCAGTTTGAAGGTTGTCCCGGCTTCCAGCGGCACTTTGGGATTCGCCTCGGCGGAAAGCCGCAAAGCGACAACTTCCAGATAGGGGGCAACGGTATGGGTGCGGTACATCAACGCCATCATTCCCCATGACGGGTGCAGGAATTTCGCGGCATCGAAACCGGCGGCGTAAATTTCATCCGCGTCAGTGGCGTTCAGTAGATTTTGCCCCAGCGCATACATGATGTTGGCTTCCTGCAACAACGCTTCCCGCGCACTTTCAACTTCTTTTTGATGCCTGATGTCCTGCACGGTGGCGTAAATTTCCCGGATGCCCCCCTGCCGCTCGGTTGCCATGGTCAACGTGGTGGAAATGGGAATGGTTGAGCCATCCGCATGGCGATAGGTCAATTCGCTATTTTCAGCGCGCTCCAACCGCCCCTGCCGAAAATCATCGAGGATTTTTTCAAATTCAGCCTTGCCATCATCAGTCAGAAAATCTATGATATTCCGGCTGCCGACAATGTTTTCCCGCTGACCCCCGTAACCCAGCATCTCAAGCTCGGTTTCATTAATTTCTTTGATGGTTCCATCCAGCGCGAGGGTGTGATAGCCAATCGGCGCGCGGTGGTACAATTCCTGAAATCGCGCCTGCACCGATTGAATCTGGTTGAACAACTGGCTGTTCTGCAAAGCGTTGGCAATCTGGTCGGCAACGGTTTGGAGAACGTCAATATCTTCCTGCGTAAATGCATCTTCCTCGGCACTTTGGATGGTGAGTGCGCCCATCACCTGCCCCCGACTGACGAGAGGCAACGCCATCTCCGAACGGGTATCGGGTAGGTAGGGGTTTTCAAACCGCACCGATTCCTCGGTAGCACGCCCGGAAATACGGGGTTCGCGGTGAACGATGCTCCAACCCACCATCGAGTGCTCGTCGATTTTCAGCCGGTGACGGTCTTCAATCTGCCGCATACCCGCTTCGCCCGTGCCCGATTTGAGGACAGCCCATTGATAGGCTTCATCAACCAAAAACAGCCCCACATAATAGAAACCGAATTGGCTTTTAATGAGGTCAACAGCTTGCTGCAACAGCGTTTCCGTTTCCAGCGTGGTGCTGGCGGTTTTGGAAACCTCCATCGCGGTGCGAAGCTGCGCGCCCCGGTGCGCCAGCGCCTGCGTTCGCTGCTGCACCCGTTCTTCCAGGGTGTTGATGAATTCCCGCAAGCGATGGGTCATATTGCTGAACGCATTCGCCAGCACCCCGATTTCGTCCTCGCGGAAAATTTCAATGTTGCGGTCGAGGTTTCCGCCGGCAATATCGGCGGCAACGTCGGTGAGCGTTTTCACCGGCGCAACAATTCGGTTGGTGAGCATGTACCCCAGCACAGATACCACCGCCAAAATGACAATGGTAATGATGAGCAGGATGTTCGCGGTGCGCAACACGGGCGCGAAGGCGGCTTCCTGCGTTTGTTCCACCACCAGCACCGCGCCGATGCGCTCAATCAGCCGTTCTGCGCCCACCACCGGCACATCGGTGTAATTGTCGTAAAATCGCACGCCGACATCTTCCATGAAGCCCATCTCAATGCCTTCACTGCGGGCATTCGTCGCCCGCAAAGACAGGTCGGCGGCGATGATGTCACGTGATTGTGTCGCTAAATAGCTTTCGCTTTGGGGACCCAACTCATCTATTTCCCCCAACACTTCCCGCAGGGCATTGAGTTTCACTTCCCCGACGAGTACCCCCACCCGCGTCCCATCATCCTCTGAAATGGGCACGGCGACATACAGTTCTGGGCGGTTTTTTTCGGTATCAAACTGTAGCGGGCTGATGTACGGCGCTTCGATGCCCACAACGTAGATATTTCGCCCGCTGTAATCAATCCCTATTTCATCATTGTTGGTGGATGCTTTGACAATACCATCCGCATCCAACAATGTGATGGTCGAAAAGTCGGCGGTATTCCCCATGATGCCCAGCATATCCAGCCGGAAACGGGAAATGAGGTGTTCGGAAAAAGCGGGGCGGCGTTTAAATTCATACAGGGTTCGTTTGGCGATGTCCACGGTTGCATTTTCAGTGAAGCGGGACATAACGCTGTCAAGCCAGCGATTGATGGCGTTTTCTTTCAACAGCGCAACGGTGCTCAGGGTGTTTTCAGTGTTCTGCCGAATGGTATTGACGCCGGAATAGGTGACCACGCCACCCACCAACAGCATGGGCAAAATAATTACCAGCGCAAACGACCAAAAAAGGGTGCGTTGCAGGCTATGGCGGGTATCGAACCATGAGCGGGGGGACAGGTTCAATTTTCGTTTCATAAGCGTCTCTCTTTTATTGTTCCACAATATCCGGGGCGAATGGCTGGTCGCCATTGCCGTCCGACGGTACATCATCCGGCGGGGTCAACGTTCCCGTTTGCGGTTTCATTTTCAGCCGAACCGCGCCGCCCGGCGCGTTCAAGGCTTTGGTCAATTCGGTGACGGTGGTTTGCAGAATATTTTGCACGCCGGAGGCGCTGTGTATCCGCGCCACCAACTGCCGAATCACCTGCTCGCGGCGGAAGTTTTTCTCAATGGAGGTCAGCAGGGTTAGGTTTTGATAGGCAATAGCCGCCTGAAGCGCCATCCCTTCCAGCAGCGTGATGTCCGCTTGCGAAAATGGTTGCGTGTTATTAATGCGGCGAATGAGCATCACCCCGATGACATAGGTCTCGGTTTGAATGGGCACAGCGGCGAGCGACTCGGGGATTTCCGGTGTGCCGGGGATTTGCAACCCATCGGCGGGGTTGTGGAACACCCGCGTCACCGGCTGGCGGGTCTCTGCCGCCGTGCCGGATACCCCTTCACCCACCTTCGGACGCACGGCAAACATTTCCTCCACAAAACCGCCCACCACCGATTTCGGGACGAGTTCATCCCCTTCCAACAGGAAAATGGTTCCCTGGTCTGCCTGCGCCAATTCGGTGGCGTGCCGGATGATGGAGTCGAGCAATTGTTGCAGGTCGGTGGAGGCGGTAATATCGCGGTTGATTTCCAGCAGGGAATTAAGTTTGCGGCTGGATTCCGCCGCATTTTTATAGAGCCGCGCATTCAAAATAGCGTTGGCAAGCTGGTCTGCCATAATTTGCAGAGAGGTAATATCCTCTTGAGAGAATGCCGCCACGGCGGTACTTTGGATGGACAACGCGCCCAACACCTGCCCCTGGCTGATGAGCGGCAACGCCATCTCCGAGCGGGTATCGGGGAGATAGGGGTTTTCAAAGCGCACCGCATCCTGCCCGATGTCAAGCGCGATGCGGGCGCGGCGGTTGGCAATTGCCCAGCCGATCATTGATTCATCGGCATTGGCGGCGAGTTTATGCCCGGCTTCAATTTGCGCCCGCCCGGCTTCACCACTCCCGGCGCGCAATATCGCCCACGTTTCATCTTCATCCAGCAAAAAGAGTCCGACATAATACAACCCGAACCCTTCTTTGATGAGTTCCACGGCTTGATTGATAATCTGTGTTTCATCCAACACCCGGCTGGCAACCTCGGAGACTTTCGCGCCGGTTTCCAGTTGCCGCGCCCGCTGTCCCATCGTTTCCAGTTTGTTGTGGAAATCAATGGCGCGGGCAACCTGTTCCGCCAATTGTTGAAAAAAGGCGATGTGCCCATCGGAAAAGGGGCGGGGGCGAGTATACCCCAGTATCAGATACCCCAGCGGCGTGGCGTCGGCTTGGCTTTGCAGATACAGCACCACCGCCGCTTTCAACTTCAGTGCGCCGAAAAATTCCCGTTCATTGAGGCTCAGGGAGGCGTCATTTTTCAGATTATTCACAATTTTGGGGAGCTGTGTTTCGCGCAATTGCGCGATGATGGGATAATCGGCGAGGCTGTAGGTGCGGTCAAGAAAATCGTCGGGGTTGATACCGACATTTTTGTGCTCAAGGGCGGTTATTTTCACGGGAATATCTTCGTTCTCGGCATCCACAATGGTTGCCAGCAGACAAACTTCCGCGCCCACGGACAGGAACATGCGGGTGATTTTTTGATACACCGCCGATGTGTGCGCCACCCGCATGATTTCGCGGTTAAACTCGAAGAGGCGTTGCGTGCGGGAAAGTTGATCCTGCACGGTTTTCAGGTTTTGCCGGTGGGCAATCTGATGGGCGATATGCGGGGCGAGCAATTGCATGAATTGCACATCATCGGCGGAAAAGTCCTCGGCGCCGGTGCGAATTAATACCAGCCAGCCCACAAAATCGTCATCTTTCAAGGCGACAGCCACCATGGCATGCACGGATTTTTCGGCGGCAAAGAGCGCGAAACGGGCATCCGTTTGAATGTCCCCTTCATGCAGCAAGGTATCCTTGCCCGCCGTCCACAGCCAACCGGCGGTGCGCGGTGAAAGGCGTTGTCCCACTTTGGGAAGCGCCAACGGTTCGGAAAAATATGCCGCCGCAACCTTCGCCTCTCGGTCTTCCGTGACCGCGGTGAGCTGAAAGAGGATGAGCGCGGCGTAATCAACTTGTTGGAAAACAGGCGTATCCTGCAAAGCAGACAATATTTTCCCCGGCGGCTGAAGGGGTTTCAGGCGGGTTATCGCCTCGAAAACTTGTGCTTTTAGACGCATCTCTTGCGCTGCATGCGTTTTTGCCATCGGTTCATCCTTTTCGGGTGCGGAGGGGTGCGGTGCAAGCGTCGTTGATACACGGTGTAATTTTCAATCTATCCGCCTCAATATCCCAAATCCCACACGGGCTCGTCGCGCAGGATAGCCATGATTTGTTCGGGGAATTTATCGGGGTCAATGGGTTTGCCAATGAAGCCGTCGAAGCCTTCGCGGCGAGCGCGTTCCAGCGTTTGGGCGTTGGTATCGGCGGTGACAGCCACCACTTTTGTCTGCGCGAATCTGGGTTCGGCGCGGAGGTTGCGCAATGCTTCAAAACCATCTTCATGCGGCAGGTGAATGTCCATCAGAATCAAATCGAGCCGGGGCATGGTGAGCGCAAACTCCACCACCTGCCAACCCGATGCCTTCCATTCATAGGTATGCACGCCGATGAAAGCCAGCAGGCGCGCAACCAGCACCAGATTTTGCAGGTTATCTTCCACCACCAACACATGCGCGTCGCGCGGGTCGGTGAGTGCTCGCGGGGTTTGAATTCGTTCCACCATAAGCAGCCTTTTTACAGATATGATGCAATTTGCCGGGGCAAAGCATCCACGTCAATGGGCTTTGAGACATACCCGTTGCACCCGGCTTGCAGAGTTCGTTCCCGATCGCCTTTCATAACATTGGCGGTGATTGCCAAAATGGGGATGTCGGTCAGTTTTTCGTTATCCCGCAGGCGGTGGGTCACTTCATAGCCGTCAATATCGGGGAGGTTGATGTCCAGCAGAATCAAGTCGGGCAACTGCTCATCCGCCAGCGTCACCCCTTGCTCGCCATTGATGGCTTCCAGCATCCGGTATCCTTCCGCTTCCAAAATGCGCCGCACCAACAACCGATTATCGGGATTGTCTTCGATGTATAAAATGGTTTTTGACATATTCCACCCTGTAACATGGTATCTTCCACTATAGAATATGCTATTCAACCAGAATCGCAAATATTCATCAGATGGCTCCCTGCCGGCGCATAGTTTTCAGTGCGCACGATGCAGTATGGGTATTTTACCACAAAATCATGGTTTTTGGGGTGGGATTTTTGTGGGATTGCGTGGGATACGGTGGGATATTCATTTGAGAATGTAAAATGTGGCGCGTTTTTCGCCGATACGCAGGAAAATATCGCGGGCGACCAAGTCCGCCAAATCGCGGCGAAGGGTCTCCGGGCTGACCGTCGGGCAGAGGGTTTGATAGTTGGCGTTGGTGATGCGCCCGTTGTCCGCCACAAAACCGATGGCTTTTATCTGCCGCTCGTTCAGCCCCATTTTGAGCCATTCCCGCACGGGGGGGAGCTTTTGCGCGGGGGCGGCAGACGGCGCAAACAACGTGATTTTGAACCCGGCGGCGGTCTCCTCAAATTGCGGTTGGGGCATGCCCCGTTCCGCCATGCTGCGCACAATGCGGTCGATGCCATATCCCAACCGTTCAATGAAGCCCATATCATACAAAACCTGCACAATGGTGGCGTTGCGGCTGAACCGTTCCTGCAAAATGTTGGACACGGTCACATGCCCCGGCAGCCGCCCGGGACTGTAACATTCCAGCCGGTCGGAAAACATTAATATGCGGATATTGTCGCCGGCGATGCCGTAATCCCGATGCGCCAGCGCGTTCACGATCATTTCACGGACGGCAGAGAGGGGATACAAATATTCGTCCGTGCGCTGAAGCTCGGTGATGCGGACTGCCTGCGGGATATTCTCGCGGAGGAAGGCTTCGGCGCGGCGGGCTTGCTCCGGCAGTGTGCCGTGGATGTCGGCACGCAAAAAGGTGTCGGTCATTTGCACGCCGGAATACCGGGCGATGGTGATTTCCGCCTGCGGGAACCATGTTTGCGGGTCACGGGCAAAGAGGAGCAGACCGGCATGGGTGGGGCGCAAATGTCCGGCATCCCCTTTGAGGCATCCGCGTTTGAGCAACGCCTCTTCCGCCGAAAGGTGACGCAAGCCGGGAACGCCATCCACATACGCCTGCACGGCATCCCAATTCAGGTCGGCGCGGGTGGCGCGGGCGGCAATTTGGGCATCAAACCCCGTTTCCCCCCGCGAGAAAATCAGTTGGCGCAACGCCGCACCTTTTAACGGCGCGATGTCGCCATCCGCCCAAATGACATATCGCCCGTCAAAATTGTAGACGTGCGGCAAATCGGCGGGGATGGAAATGACGATGAGCGGGCGGTTTTTCACGGTGTGCACGGCGGGGGAAGGAATGATGAGCGGCGGGTCGCACGCCAACGCCAGCCGCATCACCCGGTCAAGGTGTTGTTCGGGGCGGGCGATGTTTTGCAAATTCCCTTTTGATGTCACCCCGATGATGATGGTTCCGCCGCCATTGTTGGCGAACGCCACCAACGTTTGCACCAGCGCGGCATCATCCACCGCAGATGAAAGAAATGCCACAGATGAGACGGCATCTGTGGCATGCGCGGGAATAGCAGCAAGTATCTTTTTTAATTGACGGGAATCACGCTCTCGATTTTCCACTGCCCTGCCACCAAACGCAATTCTATTGAAATTAATCCGGTATATTGGTCGTCGCCCCCCTGTTTGGCAACGGCGTCGATTTCCACCCGTCCGCGCACCGGCTGCTGCCCCTCAATGGAAGGGGTGGTCGGCAGTCTTTCGGCGGCGGGGTAATATTGCAAGCGGCGCACCACTAAATTCGAGGGCGCACCCGCACCGGAAAATCCGAAGTAGGCGTAGTTCTTTTTGTCCAATTGCTGTTGAGCGAGACTACCCGGCAGCAGAAAATCCGCCGGGTTCCAGCCTTTGGGGGTAGATTTGGTGAGCGCCTGATAAAATGCGAGCACGATTTTTTCGGGATAGGTGGCGCGTAGAATGTCTGTGGGGGCGCTGATGCCGAAGTCAATGGAAGATGAAACGGGCGCGGAAAGGGTCGGCGCGCCAACTTCCGACATGTAGGTTTTGTTGGCATCCGTGCCGTGCAATTTGTAGACGTATTTTATCGCCAACTGGCTGCGCTCGAAGGGACCCCGGTCGTAAACCACCACCGTTTTGTCCTCGGGGTGATATTCCACGCCGCCGGTGCCGCTGAATGAGCCGAGAACCTGATAGCGGGGAATGTCGTCGGTGGGGGGCTGCCAGCTTTCCGTATTTTTCTGGTATTTAAAAATGGTCATATATTTGGTTGTGCCTTCCCCTTTGAAAATCAGCTCCGGAATATCACCGCTAACATCAACATTATAATTCGGCACAATTTCCTGCGTGTCCACGGAGATTGAGCCTTCGCCCAGAAAATCCCGGTCCGGCGGCTGAAGTTTGTATGGGAAAAGAATCGCCGGTTTGCCGCGGTCGTTGTCGTAAATGGCGGCAGCCATCGGCGCGGAGCTGGGGCAGGGTTGTTTCCAGTTTTTCTGGTTGTTGACATCAAATTGATAATAGACCAGCCATTCGTTGAAGCCGTCGCCGTCGGTGTCCAGCCGCTGCACATCACACACGCGGATGTTGGAATCGCCGCCGAAGGCTTCCTGAAAATCAATCACCCGTCCGCCGCTGAAAACCCGCCCGGAAGTGTTGAGATACGGTTTAATGTCAATGCCAAACAATCGGATGAGCAAATAGCCCACAAAAAGCAAGAATATCAAAACCCCTGCAAGACTCGCCAATGTTTTGAAGATGTATTGTAGCAAGGCGCTTAATATTTCTAACATGATTAACTACCTCTGCGGTTACCCATGAACCCAAGATAACATAATATTACCATTTTATGCGGGTTACGTCAACTAAAAAGCCGACCCGCCAGCGAAGTGGTCGAGTCGGCTTTTATGGATTGTTTTTTCTGTGCTATTTGGGCATATTCGCCAGCGCGTCGTAGACGGGTGCGCCCATAATGCCGAAGTTCGACAGCTCAGTGCCTGCGGCGGTGATGTTGTAATCGAGGTTCCACAGGAACGCCGTGCCGACCCATCCCCAGCTTTTCATCATCTGATAGGCGCGGACGGTGTATTGCGCTTGCGTTTCGAGCGAGTTTTCCGCCGCGAAGGGGAATCGTCCGTCATCATAGCGCATCACGGGCCACCCGAATTCGGTGGGCCAGATGGTTTTTCCGGCATCGCCGTTGTTGATCATGATTTGGCGATAGGTTTCCATAGTCTCCCGGAAGAAGAAACTGCGATGGTCGTCAAAGCCTTTGTCGGGCAAGTTCCCTTCCGGCAATTTGGCGTCGGGCGGGTTGGCAAAGCCGCTGGGATGCGAGCCAATGGCATCCGAATAGTTTTTCAGCCCGTTGTCATACATTGCCTGCAAATATTGCGCGTCATCCATCGCCACGGGTGGCGGCGCGCCGGTGGGGGTCAACGCCCCGCTGATGACAATCATATCGGGGTTGACCGCTTTGATGGCGGTGTATGAAGCCTTGAGCATTTCCATGTACCGGGCAGGGTCAAGGGGTTCGCGCCCCCACTCGTAATCCATGTTCTGCTCATTCCAAATTTCGATGGCTTGCACTTTGCCGCGATAGCGGTCTGCAACCGCCGCCACAAAGCGGGCGTATGTCTGCGGGTCGGCGGGAGGACCTTCCACGCCTGTGTCGGTATTGCCGGGACGCGCCCAATCCGGCGCTTTGGGAATACTGAGCATCACTTTGATGCCCGCCGCCGCGTAGGCATTGATGCGACCATCCCAGCCGCCCCATGAGTAATTGCCGGGGCTGGGCTCGGCTTCTTTCCACGGCATCTGGAATTTAACCCAGCGGAAGCCCATATTCACCACCGGCTGGATGTTGCCCGGCACGTTCATCGGGTCAACTTGAATGCCGTAATCGAAGGGTAAGTTCACATTGGGCGCGGGACCGCTTGGAGCGGGCGGAGGCGCAGATGC
>CAZMXX010000068.1:0-13214 GCA_964570315.1 uncultured Anaerolineaceae bacterium
CAACCGTTCCGACAGCAGTATCCCCCCCAGCGCCAGCGCGGCGATGATTGCCAGCGCGCTCAGCCCCGTCAGCAATTTGGGCAGCGGGGCGCGTTTCTTTTCCGGGATGGCGTCTCCGTCCGCCGGGGCTTCTTCCGGTTCCTGCACGGCAACCGGCTGCGGGCGGCTGCCGGGGTCGAGCCAGTTTACTTCTGCCAGAACATCATCCAGCGCATAATGGCGGGCAGTCCAGTGGCGGAACAAATCCACCGCGAAACGATAACTGAGCGCGCCCATTTTCATCAACACGCCCCGGTAGGTCAGCGATTCCAGCGCGGTGGAAATGACATTTTCATCGGCGTTTTTGTCTTTTCGAGACAGATGGGCGATCATTTCCTGCCGAGTGGTCATCCCGTGCGAGCCTTTGGCGGCGGCGATGGCGGTTAAAATTGCCCGCTCAATCCACGTGGATTGTTGCCATTGGGCTTCAAAAGGCGCAATCGTCTGCGAAAGTACATCATCCAGCGTGTCATCCACATACCGCAAATTGACCCAGCCTTCGCGGGCGCAGCGGTTGAATAGCGTATGGCAAAATAAATTCAGGTAATATGGGTGGTTTGAGGTCAGCTCGGCGATGCGTTTGGGCACGCCGTAATCGAAGCGCAGGACTTTTTCCACCGGAGCGGTGATGAATTTCAGCGCGTTGCTTTGATTGAACGGCGGCAGTTGGTGGATGGGTGCGGTGGCGAGCAGATGGTGGTTCAAAAAAGGCACTGAAACGGACTGAAAAGTCAGAATCAGGCTGAGGTGATTGTGGCGGGTGAGCAGAATCTCCAGCGCACCCAATATGGTTTCAATTGCGCCGGGGATGCGCAATAATGCGTCAAAATCATCAATCAGCATCAACAGCATCTGATTGGGCGCAGCAGCGGCAAATTGCGCGATGGTATCATCCAGTACCGCCACCGGGTCGTTTTCCGCCGCCAGCGTGGGCGGGGTGATGTCCTGCTCCGCCAATTGGAGCATCATCCGACGGCTGACGAATGCCAGCACGTCGGTGGCGTTTTCCGCCGCCGCCGATGCCAGCGGCAGCATCACCGTTTTGTTGTCAACGCCCAAGAGCGCGGGCAGAAATTTCAGCAGACTGCTCTTTCCGATGAGCGGTGCGCCGTGGACGATGAGCAGACGCCGTTGAGCTATCAGTTGGCTTTCCACCCAAGCCAGCGTTTCTTCCCGGTCGAAAAATTCGGCGGGGTTGGCGGGCAGTTCACCCAACCGGTAGGGATTGATGAATTTTTGCAATGGTTAACTCCCGTCACCAGAGGATGTTTGCGCCCAATTATACCACAGGCGGCGCATTTGGGGAATGTGTCGCGCGCGATTATTCGCCGGGTTTTGCCACCACAACGATGGCGGTTGCGCCCTGAACGGTGGTGGTGGCGCGGGTGGCGGAGAATCCCGCCGCGCCAAAACGGTCGGCGATGGTTTGAAAGGGGACGGCGCGCTGTCCCGTGACCCGATACAGCCACTCAATCGCCGTGTTGAGCCAGCCCAGATGCTGTAAATCGCCCTGAAGCACCACAATCAACCGCCCGTTTGCGGGGGAAAGCACCCGTCGAATTTCCACGAGCGTCGGCACGGAAAAAATATAATCGGTGGGAAAGGTGGCGATGACGTTGGTAAAATGACTGTCGGGAAAGGGGAGCGTCTCGGCGCGGGCGCGAGCGATGGTGCGCGGCAGGTCGCTTCGGCGCAGGCGGCGGGCGGTGATGCGCGCCATGTACGGGGAAAGGTCTATCCCCACGGGCGCGAGTCCCGTTTGCGCCATGTGCGCGAACAATACACCTGTGCCAAACGCCAGCTCCAGCGTTTTTCCGGGCGAAAGGTGTTCCAGCGCGGCTTGCCGCCAGTGTGTCCATCGCCCCAGCGACACCGCTCCGGCGACCCATTCGTAGGTGAAAGCAAATTGGTTGTACAGCAGATGGAATGCCGCGCGGAGAATCACACAATTACCCGTAGCTTTTTGGGGAAAATATCGTAGGTCAGGCTTTTGACGCGCCGGTGGATGATTTCCCCATCGGTGTGCAGGGGGGTTTCATCAATTTCGATGCGCAGGCGGCGGGTTTGCTCATAGGTGACTTTGGGGTCGTAAATATGTTTGCCGCTGTACGTTTGGGGGAGCAGTTGGATGAGTTCCAGCCTGCCCATTGACGGCGCGAAGACAAAGTCGAGCGTGCCGTCATCAACGGTGGCGTGCGGGGTCATATAAAATCCGCCGGTGCGCGCGCCGTTCCCCACCGAGACCAGCGAGATACTCCCCTCGAAACTGCCGTCGTCCCATTCGAGGCGGGCATACCATGCGGGACGTTTGGCGATGGCGCGCATCGCCGCCACCAGATAGCGCACCGGACCCTTGATGAGTTGGATTTTCTCGGCTTCCAGCGTGACCGACGGTTCCAGCCCGATGGCGGAATTGTTGGCGAAAAATCGCTCGTTCACCCGGCAAAGGTCGATGTTGCGGGTGCGGGCTTTCGCCAGCCGTTCGCAGGCGGCGGTCAAATCGAGCGGGATGCCGAGGGTGAACGCCAAATCGTTGGCGGTTCCCAGCGGAATGATGCCGAATGTTCCGGCGACGGCATCACTGTCACCGGCTCGTGCCGCCTGCGCCAGCCCGTTGACCACCTCGTTGATGGTGCTGTCGCCACCGGCGGAAACCACCGTCTCGAACCCTGCCTCAACGGCGGCGCGGGCAACTTCGATACCGTGCCCAATGCGCTCGGTGACGGTCAAATCAAAGGGGATATTCAAGCGGGTCAGCGTTTCTTGCAGAATGTTGATGTGGGCTTTGGCTTTCCAGCGTCCCGCGTATGGATTTAAAATAATTTTAATGGGTTTCACGTAACACCTGTTGCAACCTATCCGGATAATCGGTCATAATTGCGTCCACACCGAGCGAAATCATCCGGCGCATATCTTCGGGGGCGTTGGTTGTCCACACGTTCACCGGGCGATTTTTAGCGTGGGCGCGTTTCACGGTGGTTGCCGTCACGGTGCGCCATTCGGGATGGAACATATCTTCGTGCGCCAGCGTTCGGAAGAGCTTCCAGCGCATGAACCACGGTAAGTCGGGCGCCCACAGAAATCCACGTTTGATTTTGGGGTTGATGCGGTAAGCGCGGTTCAGGGCAAAAGGGTTGAACGATGAGAGGATGACTCTATCCTGTAAATTGAAATTTTCAATCAGGCGGATGACCTCCGCTTCCAGCCCGTTGTCCTGCACGGCGGCGGATTTCAATTCCACATTGATGAGCAGCACGGGACCCAGCGCGGCGAAAACTTCTTCCAGCGTGGGGATGGGTGTCCCGGCGAATTCGGGGGAAAAATGACTACCCGCATCGAATTGTTTCAGCGCCGCCAGCGAAAAATCGCGCACCCGCCCGCTGCCGTCAGTGGTTTTATCCAGCGAAAAATCGTGGATGACAACCACCGTGCCATCCTGCGAGAGTTGCGCGTCCAGCTCAATCCCATCCGCGCCGAGTTCCGCCGCCAGCCGAAACGCGGGCAGGGTGTTTTCGGGCGCTTGCTTCCGCGCCCCGCGATGCGCCAGATTGAGGATGCGGTCGGTATAAAAAAGGTTGGTTTCGTCGGGTTTGGGTTTCAAGTTTCAAGTCCAAAGTTGCAAAGTTGCAAAGTTGCAGGGTTGCAGGGTCGCAGGGTCGCAGGGTCGCCAATCTCACTTTCTCACCGGCTTGCCTGCGCACTTTCTCTCCTGCGCCGGTCTACAGCACGCCCACTTCTTTGGCGGCGTCCACAAAAATGTCCATCGCGCGGTCAATCTCTTCGATGGTGTGTCCGGCGGTGACATTACAGCGCAACCGCGCCAAATTGCTCGGCACGGCGGGCGAGACCACCGGCAGCACGAAAATATCGTGTTCCTGCGCGATTTTCGCCATCAGCCATGCCCGCTCGTCGTCCCCGGCGATGATGGGCACGATGGGGGTTTCGGAGTTGAGGGTGTTGAATCCGCGCGCCTGCAATCCGCTGATGAAGTGGTCAACATTGCGATGCAGCAGTTTCACCCGTTCCGGCTCTTCCATAATCACCTCGAAGGCGGCTTTGGCGGCGGCGGTTTGCGCGGGCGGGAGCGCCGCCGAGAAGATGAAGGCGCGGGAGGCGTGTTTCAGGTATGTGATGAGTTCCTCTTTGCCGGCGATATACCCGCCGATGCTGGGGATGGTTTTGCTGAGCGTCCCCATGTTGATGTCGATGACGCCTTTCATATCGAAATACTCTTCAATGCCGCGCCCCGTTTCGCCGATGACGCCCACTGAGTGCGCTTCGTCAATCATCAGCAGCGCTTCGTATTTGTTGCACAAGCCAACCACGTCGGGCAGGTTTAAAATATCGCCGTCCATGCTGAACACCGCATCGGCGACAACCAGTTTCCCCTTTCCGGCGGGGACGCTCGCCAGCGTTTTTTCCAAATCAGCCATATCATTGTGCGTCACGCGCATGAACTTCGCCCGCGACATCAAACAGCCGTCCACGATGCTGGCGTGATTCAGCTTGTCGGAAATCACCACGTCGTTCCGCCCCACCAGTGCGGCGATGGTGGAATAGTTGGTCACGAAGCCGCTGGAATATACCATCGCGGCTTCCGTGCCTTTAAACTCGCTGATGGTTTTTTCCAGCTCGGTGTGCAGGGGGATGGTTCCTGCCAGAATGCGCACGCCGTGCGTGCCGCTGCTGTAGCGGTTAATGGCTTCATGGGCGGCGGCATCAATTTTGGGATGCCCCAACAAATCCAGATATGAATATGATGCGAATTGCAGCATATCCCGCCCTTTGATGGTGACGTGCATACCATTCACTTCTTCGGCTTCCTGCAGGTAGAGATACAAATCTTGCGACTTGGCGCTGGCAACACGTTCATTCATCTGGGCAAAACGCCATGCAATCGGACTTTTGGGGTCTAACATGATAGAACCTCTTTCGGATGAAATTAGTTTATAGCAGGGGAAATTATTTTCCACCGTAGTGTTATATCGTTGCTGAATATTAATACATTTTGGATGAAACGCAAAAAACAAATTCCCGCACAAGCCGTACCGGCAAAAAATTGACAGAAAATCACTTTCAGCATACTATTTTAGCGGGTCAACCCAAAATCTCGGACAGTTTCGCGCAGAGGCAGACAATGGACAGGTCAACTCACCGACACCCTATTCCGGCGGTGGGCGCGCTGGTTTTTGACGGCGCGCGCGTGCTGTTGATTCGGCGCGGCAGACCGCCCCGCAAAGGGCAATGGGCAGTTCCCGGCGGGCAGGTGGAGTGGGGTGAATCGCTGGCGGCGGCGGTGGCGCGGGAAACGCTGGAAGAAACCGGCGTCCGCGTGACGGTGGGCGAGATGATCCACTGGTTTGAAGCGCGCTCCGATGCCGATGATGCCGGCGTGCCCCGTTTCCACTACCTGATTTTGGTCTTTCTGGCGTATCCCGAAACGCCGAACCAGTCGCCTGTCTCCGGCGACGATGCGCTGGATGCGCGCTGGGTCTCCCCCACCGAGCTTTCCGCGCTCGATATTGTGCAATCCTCCCGTATGCTCATTGAAAAATTCCGCCCGTAAACGGTGAAGCCCATGACCACGAACGGCAACTATCATTTTACCATTGCAGAACTCCCCACTGACGAGCGCCCCCGTGAACGACTGCAATATTATGGCGCCGGTGCGCTATCGAATGCCGAATTAATTGCTATTCTACTGCGAACCGGCATAAAAGGCGAAAACGTGTTGAATTTGAGCAATCGGTTGTTGATGTCATACGGCGGTATCTTGGGGCTTTCGCGGGTTGAGTTTTCCGAATTGGCGGCAGTGCGCGGGTTGGGTCCCGCCAAAGCGAGCCAACTGCAAGCCGCGCTGGAACTGGGGCGACGGCTGATGCTGGCATCGCCCCGGCAACGCCCGCAAATCACCTCCCCCACGGATGCCGCCAATATGCTGATGCTGGAAATGGGGCAGTTGGAGCAGGAACATCTGCGGGTGGTGCTGCTGGATACCAAACATTATGTGCTGTCGTCGCCCACCATTTACAAGGGGAATGTCAACTCGGCGGTCATCCGCGTGGCGGAGGTGATGCGCCCGGCGGTGCGTGTCAATGCCAGCGCGATGATTGTGGCGCACAATCATCCTTCCGGCGACCCCACCCCCTCCCCGGAGGATGTGCAGGTGACGCGGCGCATTGCGGAGGCGGCATCGGTGTTCGATATAAAATTGCTCGACCACATTGTCATCGGCAATCAGCGTTTTGTGAGCCTGAAAGAACGCGGTTTGATGTGACCCGTATCGGCAATATGAATTTTTCCCCCAACGTCAGAAGCGTGTTAAAATAGAGGCATAGCCAAAGGATTGCATCGCTGTCATTAAGGATTATGCATATTTCACCCGGTACATTTATTGCCGTGGGTGGCGTGGTGGGTTTCAGCATCCTATTGCTGTCCGCCGTGTTGCGCTGGCAGGAAAAAGAATACGGCATCCGCACCCTGATTTTCTTTCTGCTCGTTGGATTGGTTTGGAGCGGCGGACGCATTGCGTATGACCAAAATCCCCGCAGCGGGATTGCGCTGGCGGAAATCGCCATCAGCCAAACGTTGTTGCCGGTACTGCTGGCAACGCTGACCCTCTCTTTCACCGGACGAAACCGCGCACGCTGGTGGGTGCTGGGTGGCGGCAGTGCGCTGCTGTTGCTGTGGGTGGGATGGTATCTGGATGTGGGCGGCGTTGCCACAGCGATCCTTCCGGCATTGCCTGCCCAAATTTCACACCAGTGGATGAATGATGCGGGGTACGGCGTGATTTGGGGTGCGGGCGTCGCCATCACTGTGATGGCGTTGTGGCAGGCGCGGCGTATGCATCCGCAGGTGCAGTACCGCAATCGCTATTGGTACTGGCTCGGTGGCACGGCGATTCTGGTGGTTGCCAACGGGCTGTTCATTCTGCAACGGGAATTGTTCCCGCTGGCGCACGCGCTGATGATTGCCGGGATTATGATAATCGGCTACACCGCTCTGAATTATTATCCCCCGGAACTGGCGTTGGTCATCACCCGCACGCTGAAATCGCTCACCGTCACCATTGCTGTGAGCATTTTTGTCTTTTTCGCGCTCTCTGTTGCCTATTTGATGCCGGATTGGGGCGTGCCGCCCGGTGCGGCGCTGCTGTGGCTGGTGGCAATCGCCCTAGGCTTGGGGGTATTTTTGCCCGTGCTGGCGCGCTCCACCGAGCGCACTTTCGGCAGTGTGCTTTTTGGGAAACATGAAGATGAATTGGCGGTTGTTCGGGCGTACAGCCAAACCGTGAAAACCGATTGGGATTTTTACAAGTTGAGCCAGCAGGCGCTTCATTTCATCTTGCAGGAAATTCAGGTGGAACGGGGCGCGATTTTCATTGTGCATGGCGACGGCACCCGCCGCGCCACGGTCACGCTGGCGGCGGGCGCGGGGATGCAGGCATCCACCAACGGCATCTTCCCGCACAACGACCCGTGGTTCGTCCATCTCAAAACCGCACAAACGCCCATCAGCCGCTTCGATTTGGAGATGCTCCCCAAATTCCGCGCGGTTGACCCCGACAGCCGGGCGTGGCTGGAAGCGTTGGACGCGGATTTATTCGTGCCGATGGTGCTGCGGCAGGATGAGCTGGTCGGCGTGCTGGCGCTGGGCGCGAAGCCGGGCTACGGGCGTTTCTCTCAGCGCGATTTGCGGCAACTGCACGCGGTGGTCACGCAAGTGGCGCTCGATTTGGACAAAGCTCGCCTTTTCGGGCAGTTGGGGCAGGTGAACCAGAAACTCGGCGAATTGACGGAAGAATTCACCACCATCGACCGCAACAAAACCGATTTCATCTCCATTGCCTCGCATGAATTGCGCACCCCCCTCACCCACATTCACGGCTATGCCAGCATGTTGCTGGAAGCCACCGCCGGTGATTTGCAAGACCCTACCTACCTTCAGCGCGTGCTTGACGGCATCGCGCGCGGCAGCACCCGGCTCAAACAAGTGGTGGATTTGATTTTCGATGTCAGCAAAGCCGATTACGGCATTTTGAATGTTGCCCGCCATGCGCTGAATTTGAAAGATGTGGTCAACAACGCCATTGAAGAGCAATCGGATGCGCTGGAAGAACGCAACCACACCCTCATCGTTTCCGGCATTGACCAACTGCCGAAAATCGAGGGCGATATGGTGCGTCTGGTGCAAGCCGTCAGCCAATTGCTCAACAACGCCATCAAATACACCCCCGACGGCGGAACCATCACCATCACCGGGCGATTTTTCACTGAAAATGATACCGACAGCGTGGAACTCATCATCACCGATACCGGCATCGGCATCAATCCGAACGACCACCGCCGTATTTTCAGCAAATTTTATCGGGTGGATGATGTCGCTTTCCACAGTACCAGCAGTGTGAAATTCAAGGGCGCGGGTCCGGGGTTGGGGCTGCCGCTGGTGAAAGGCATTGCCAAAGCGCACGGTGGCGATGTGTGGGTGGATAGCCCCGAATGCAACGAAGAGACATGCCCCGGCAGTCAATTCCATTTCATGCTGCCCGTGAAAGCCCCGGTTGAGGAAGAACCGCCCGCCGTGGGCGACGACGAAGCGACCAAACGTGAAACTCGGCGGTGGACAAAAGCGGACATCGCCATCATCAAAGAAAAAATAGCGAAATACCGGCAAGCCTCGGATGATGAGCCGCCGGATGAAACTTGATTCCGACCACCGAAAACCGACAACTATTTTCAAAGGAGAAATATATGCAAGCGATTGGCTTTTCCGAACACGGCGACATCAGCAAAATGGGACTGTTTGACGTGCCCGAACCGACACCCGGCGCGGGCGAGGTGTTGGTGGCATTGAAAGCCAGCGCCTTCAACCGGCTCGATATTTGGGTGCGTGAGGGCTGGAAGGGCTTGAATTTGACGCTGCCGCACATCAGCGGGAGCGATGGCGCGGGCGTGATTGCCGCCGTCGGCGAGGGTGTCGCCGGGGTTGCCGTGGGCGACCGCGTGGCGATTGACCCCGGTGTGAACACCGCCGCCGATGCGTTCACCGCACAGGGTGAAGACAGCGTCAGCCCCCGTTACGTCATTTTGGGCGAGCACATTCCCGGCACGCACACCGAATTTGTGGCGCTGCCCGCCGAAAATGTCATCCCCCTGCCCGATGACGTGCCCTTTGAAACCGCCGCCGCGGCGGGGCTGGTCTATCTCACCGCATGGCGAATGTTGATGCATCGCGCCAACCTCCGCGCGGGGGAAACCGTGCTGGTACTCGGTGCGGGCGGCGGGGTGAACAGCGCCGCCATCCAAATTGCGAAGCTGGCGGGCTGCACCGTCATCGCCACTACCAGTACCGAAGCGAAGATGGCACAAGCCGCCGAACTCGGGGCGGATACCGTGTTGAACTATCGGGCTGACCCGGATTGGTGGAAAGCGGTCTATAAACTCACCGGCAAACAGGGCGCGGATGTGGTGGTGGATAATGTCGGCGCGGCGACAATGCCGTACAGCCTGCGCGCCGTCAAACGGGGCGGGCGCATCGTCATTGTGGGCAACACCAGCGGACCCGTTGTTCAGCTCGACCTGCGATTTTTGTTCAGCAAACAAATCAGTCTTATCGGCAGCACTATGGGCAGCCATTACGATTATCGCACGGTGATGGGATTGGTCTTCGCCGGAAAATTGCGCCCGACCATCCACACGGTGATGCCGCTGACCGACGGTGTGGCGGCGATGAAAATTCTGGAGAACGGCGAACAATTCGGAAAAATTGTTCTGAGCCGCTGATTGTCGTAACCATCATTGCGGGGATGTGTTTTGTTACGTGATGCACTTTTGACCCATTCTTGGAGGATTTATGTCCCTTGACCCCAAAATTCAAAAATTACGCGAATTGAAAGCCAAAGCCCGCGAAGGCGGCGGGCAAAGACGCATTGACGCCCAACACAAAAAGGGCAAACTCACCGCCCGCGAGCGCCTGCATCTGCTGCTGGATGAAGGCTCATTCCGCGAGCTGGACATTTTTGTCACCCACCGCACCCGCCGTTTCGGCATGGACAAAAATCGCCCCCTCGGTGACGGGGTGGTGACCGGGTACGGAACCATCAACGATGAACTGGTGTACGTTTTTGCCCAGGATTTCACGGTCTTCGGCGGCAGTCTGGGCGAGGCTCACGCCGCCAAAATTGTGAAAATCATGAACATGGCGATGAAAAACGGCGCACCGCTCATCGGATTGAATGACTCCGGCGGGGCGCGCATTCAGGAGGGCGTCATCAGTTTGGGCGGGTACGCCGATATTTTCTTGCTCAACACGCTGGCATCGGGTGTCATCCCCCAAATTTCGGTGATTATGGGACCCTCCGCCGGGGGCGCGGTCTATTCCCCCGCTCTCACCGACTTCATCATCATGGTGAAAAACACCAGCTATATGTTTGTCACCGGTCCCGACGTCGTCAAATCGGTGACGCATGAAGAAGTGACCTTCGAGGAGTTGGGCGGCGCGGAAACGCACAACAGCATCAGCGGAGTGGCGCATTTTGCCGCCGAAAATGAGGAACACGCCCTCTATATTCTGGGGAAATTGTTGAGCTATCTCCCCGCGAACAATATGGAAGACCCGCCCCAGATTCAATGTTTGGATGACCCTCTGCGCACCGACATCAATTTGGACACGATTGTCCCCGAAAATCCCAATAAGCCGTATGACATCCATGATGTGATTAACTCGGTGGTGGATGACGGCGAATTTCTGGAAGTGCATGAACTTTTCGCCTGCAACATTGTGGTCGGGTTTGCCCGGCTGAACGGGCGCAGCGTGGGCATTGTCGCCAACCAACCTTCCGTGCTCGCCGGGGTGCTCGATATTAATGCCTCTGTGAAAGCGGCGCGGTTCATCCGCTTCTGCGATGCGTTCAATATCCCCATCATCACCTTTGAGGATGTGCCCGGCTTTTTGCCCGGCACGGCGCAGGAGCACGGCGGCATCATTCGGCATGGCGCAAAATTGCTGTACGCATACAGCGAAGCCACCGTGCCGAAAATCACCGTCATCACCCGCAAGGCATACGGCGGCGCATACGACGTGATGAGCAGCAAGCACATTCGCGGCGACATCAACCTCGCGTGGCCCTCCGCCGAAATCGCGGTGATGGGACCCGAAGGCGCCATCAACATTCTGTACCGCGCGGAATTGGCGGAAGCGGAAGACCCGGAGGCGCTGCGGGCGGAACTGGTGCAGGAGTACCGCGACACCTTCGCCAACCCGTATGTGGCGGCATCGCGCGGGTATTTGGACGATGTGATTGAGCCGAATCAAACCCGTCCCCGGCTCATCAACGCGCTGGAAATGCTGCAAAACAAACGGGATGAAAATCCGCCCAAGAAACACGGCAACATTCCGCTGTAAGATGGTCATTGGTCGCTCGTCATTTGTCATTTGAACAAGGATTTAATTTATGCTGAAAAAAGTTTTGATTGCCAATCGTGGCGAAATTGCGATGCGCATTCAGCGCGCGTGCTCCGATTTGGGGCTGGAAAGCGTCGCGCTGTATTCAGATGCCGACCGCCTGCAACCGCACGTGCGCCGCGCCACCGAAGCCTACCGCATCGGACCGTCCCCCGTGGGCGAAAGTTACCTGCGCGGCGATAAAATCATCGAAGTGGCGCGAAAATGCGGCGCCGACAGCATCCATCCCGGCTACGGTTTTCTGGCGGAAAATGCCGATTTTGCGCAAGCGGTTATTGATGCCGGGCTTACATGGGTGGGTCCCCTGCCGGACGCCATCCGCAAAATGGGCGATAAAACCGTCGCCCGCGAAACCGTAGCTCAAGCCGGTGTCCCCCTTGTGCCCGGCAGTCCCAAAGGGTTGTCGGATGATGAACTGGTTGCTCTCGCGCCGAGCATCGGGTTTCCGTTGCTGGTGAAAGCGGCGGCGGGCGGGGGCGGCAAAGGGATGCGTGCCGTCCACGCGGCGGAAGGGATGGCGGCGGCATTGCGCACTGCACGCAGTGAGTCCAAAGCCGCTTTCGGCGACGACCGCGTCTATCTGGAAAAGATGCTGGTCGGCGCGCGGCATGTGGAAGTGCAAATTCTCGCCGACAGCTTTGGCAATACCATCCATTTGGGCGAGCGGGAATGTTCCATCCAGCGCCGCCATCAAAAATTAATTGAAGAATCCCCCTCCCCGGCGGTGAACGAAGCCTTGCGGGCGGAGATGGGCGCGGTGGCGGTGGCTGCCGCCAAAGCGGTGAACTATCAGAGCGCGGGCACGGTGGAATTCCTGCTCGACAAAGACGGCAAATTCTACTTTCTGGAAATGAACACCCGCTTGCAGGTGGAACACCCCGTCACCGAGATGGTCACCGGCGTGGACATCGTCAAAGAGATGTTGCGCATTGCCGGCGGGCGGAAACTGTCCCTCACCCAAGACGATATTCGGCTCAATGGTTGGGCGATGGAGTGCCGTATTTTGGCGGAAGACCCGTTCAACAATTTTATGCCCTCCATCGGGAAAATCACCGGCTTGTCATTGCCCACCGGCGGTGGCGTGCGCGTGGATGCGGGTATCTATTTCGGAATGGAGATTACGCCATTCTATGATTCTCTGCTGGCGAAACTCATCACGCACGGGGAATCGCGTGCGGAAGCCATTCTGCGGATGCGTCGCGCGCTGGATGAGTTCCGGCTTTCGGGCGTGAAAACGACCATTCCTTTCCACATCAAAATGATGAACCACACCCGGTTTCAGGCGGGGCAGTTGGACACAACCTTTCTGGAAAACCATTTCGATATGGCTGCGCCGGGGGTCGCCGATTACAAAGATATTGCCGCCATCGCCGCGACGCTGGTTGCGCACCGGCGGCACAAAGAAGCGATTCTGCTGCATCAGGGCGGACCCAGCCCGTGGCGGCTCTACGGTCGGCGTGAAGCGTTAGACAGACGATTACGGTAGGTGAAACGATGAAATATATTACCACAGTGGATGGCACACAGTACACCATTGATATTAATGATGACCACCATATCACCATCAATGGTGAGCGGTTTGATGTGGATATGACTATGTTGTCGCGCACCGGGTTGACGTCGCTGATTCTGAACGGGCAATCGTTCGATGTGGATATTGACGAGCGGGACGGGGCGTATCAGGTGATGCTGAAGGGGGTGTTGCACGA
>CAZMXX010000069.1:0-13072 GCA_964570315.1 uncultured Anaerolineaceae bacterium
GGCCCATGTTTCGCGGTTTGGGCATGGCAGTTTGGAAACCGGGCGCATCGCTCATCTTGAGAGCCGAACCGGACCTAAACAGCACCGTAATCGGACGACTACCCCAAGGTAACACCATCGAACTGATAGCCCAACAGGGCAATATTATTGCGCCGGAAGAACTGGCAAAACAGCGCAACCTGATTACAGAAGTCTGGTTTCAGGTGAAAGCCACAAGTTCCGAGGGGAAAACAGTCACGGGCTGGGCGCCCGAAAGCCGTATCCGTGTGCGCGCTAAAAACGCAGCCGGCATCCCGACGGGAGGAACGGTGCGTCCCAAGTTGGGCAGCGGCGCTGACCCTCTGACCAGTCTATACGCCGAACCTAGCAACAATAGTGAAATTGTCGGGCAGTTGGAAGCGCGAGCCAAAGTGACCATTCTCCAGCCAATCACACTCGAAACGTGGTTTCAGGTGCGTGGGGAGGACAACGGAACGGAACTCGAAGGGTGGGCGCAATCCCGGTATCTTCAAGTTTTCAAAGACAAGACCCGCGGACGTGTGGACCGTGGAAATGCCGGTGCGCTCACCACCGAGTTCATTCAGAAAATGGTCAACGACCGTTTTTTCAAACCGGCGCTATTGGCAACCTTTTTGCTGACCATCCTGATTATTCCCGTCCAACTGGTTTTGGCGGTCATTATGGCATTGGTCATTCAAGCGCGGCTCAAAGGGAGTTCGATATTCCTCTATATTTTCGCCATCCCGCTGGCTCTCTCTGACTTGGCGGGGGGGATCATCTGGTTTTCAATCTTCACCCAACATGGGTTTTTGAATTCCATTCTGCAATGGCTGGGGCTGATTCATCTGCCGGTGACCTTCCTTGCCGCAGATAAACGTTACTGGATTTTCATTGCAATCTGGCTGGCTGAGGTATGGCGGGCGACCTCTCTGGTTATGATCATCGTCGTGTCAGGTCTTCAAGCAATTTCAGATGAAGTGTTGGAAGCTGCCGAATTGTTTGGCGCTACGTTATGGGAACGAGTGCGTTATATCATTTTGCCCCTATTGCGCCCCAGTTTACAGGTGGCTTTGATTCTGCGCACAATTTTTGCCGTACAAATATTCGCCGTTGTTGTTGCCCTCAGTGGCGGTGATGTGGTTACTTCATTAGCCAATGAAACATACCGGCAATATAGCGAGCTGCGTAATCCCAATGTAGCAGCCGTCTATTCGGTTTTCATCTTGCTGATATCAATGGCGATTGCGATTGTATATTTACGCACCATCCGAGCCCAGGAGGAGAGATAGATATGAGCACAACACCCGCGTCTGATAATTCTCCCGATATTCAATATTCGGCTGAAGCACAGGCTGTTCGCCGCCGTATGCTTCGCCGCCGACGGAACAGCCGCGCATTGACCTATGTGGTGGGCATCTTACTTGCCCTTTGGGTTCTGCTGCCCATTTTCTTCATCACCTCAATGGCGCTCACAACGCCCGAAACCGTCCGAGCCTATCCCAAAGGTGTGCTGCCGTTTATTCCCTTTTCGTTTGCAACCATGGAATTCTTCTTGAATTCTCAGGGCATCATCCCCGGTCTCATTAACAGCATCGTCGTTGCCGTCATAACTTTGGTGCTGTCCACGCTCATCGCCGCCCCGGCAGGATACGCTACCTCGCGTTACATATTTCGAGGACGGAATTTCTTCCGAATATCCATTTTGGCGGTGCGTGCTTTTCCCATCATCATTCTTGCCATTCCTCTGGCGGTCGTGTTCATCAACTTGAATATTTACGACAGCGTATTTAGCCTCGCGCTGATGCACACGGCACTCACATTGCCGACAACTATTTTGGTGATTGGCAGTGTTTTCGCCAGCGTCCCCTGTGAGTTGGAAGAGGCGGCGAAAGTATTCGGGAGTACACCTTTTCAGGCTTTTCGCACGGTGGTTTTGCCCCTCGTTTTACCCGGTATTGCCGCAGCGGCTATTTTTACATTTGTCATGTCTTGGAATGAGGTGTTTGCCGCCAGCATCCTCACGGTTAACAACCGCACTTTGCCGGCGCAAGTCTTCTTCACGCTCTCCGGGTCTCCGGAACCCTACCAGTTTGCCGGTGCATTCGCTATGATTGTTCCGGCTTTGATTTTCATCTTTGTCATCCGCCGTTACCTCTTTAACATGTGGGGACAAATCAGTAAATAGGAGAAACTGATGGCTGAAATAAAAATAGAACATGTAACCAAGACCTTTGGCAAGTTCGTTGCGGTTGATGATGTAAGCCTGACCGTAGAAGACCAGGAATTTGTGGTGCTGTTGGGACCGAGCGGCTGTGGCAAAACCACATTGCTGCGGGCGGTTGCCGGCTTGGGTATGGCAGACCGGGGTCGCATCAGTATTGACGGGCGCGATGTGACGTATCTCTCGCCGCGTGAGCGCAACATCTCGATGGTGTTTCAGAGCTATGCCATTTTCCCCCACATGACCGTTTTCGACAACATCGCCTTCGGTTTAAAAATGCACAAGGTAGAAAAAAAGGAAATGGATCGACGGGTGCGTCAGGCAGCAGAAATGCTCCACATCGAAAAAATGCTGGATCGTCACCCCAGCAAGATGAGCGGCGGTCAACGGCAGCGGGTGGCGGTGGCGCGAGCAATTGCGATGAAGACAGATGTGTTGCTGATGGACGAACCGCTGAGCAACCTGGATGCTTTGCTGCGTCTGGAAATGCGGGCGGAACTCAAGCGGCTATTGGCAGATATTAAAGCGACAACAATTTATGTTACCCATGACCAAATCGAAGCCCTGAGTATGGGAGACCGCATTGCCGTTATGCGCGACGGCAAGATTTTGCAGTGCGACCATCCGACGACCGTATATGATTTGCCCGCCACCCGGTTCATCGGCGGCTTCATCGGTAATCCCCCGATGAACTTCATTCAGGGGCAGGTGCAACGCGAAAACGGTTCCGTCAAAGTTCGCATTGGCAATTTCAAACTGACGCCAATCAATATTATGCAGCCATTGCTGCAAGCGTATGATGGTCAGCCCATCGTCATCGGTATCCGGGCGGAGAATATGGAAACGCTCAACCATCCTGCTGACGATGCCCTTAAAGTGCGCGTGCTGGTCGTCGAGCCGTTGGGGTCGCAAAACCTGCTCACGGTTAAAATCGGTCAGGATACGGTCAAAGTGGCGACGCATCCCACCTTCTCGGTCGCACCGGATACAGATGTTTGGCTGCGTTTTCCGGCGGATAAAATTCGCTGGGTTGACCGGGACAGCGGTCAAGTGCTATACCCACAACTATAAACATATCACAGGATAGAAAATGGAACTCAACCGTCACCCTAATCCCATTCTGCTTCCCGACCCGGCATCCGATTGGGAATGTTACAACGTTTTCAACCCGTCTGTCATCCATCACAACGGCTTGTTTCACATGCACTACCGCGCCCAGGGGCTGGATTGGGTCAGTCGGATCGGGTATGCCGTCAGCGAAGATGGCATTCACTGGAATCGCCTGCGCCGCCCGGTGTTGATGCCGCAAGACAGCACCGATTCGCGCGGGGTTGAAGATGCCCGCGTGGTTGAACTCGACGGCGTTTTTTATATGACTTACACCGCTTACGGCAGCAAATCCGACGGTTCGCTGGAATCATCGGTACATGGCGGCAGTCTTTTGCCGATGATTGCTCGCAGCCAAAACTTAATCACATGGGAGCGGCTCGGTTCCATTGTCAGCGGGGAAAACAACAAAGACCACGTACTTTTCCCCCGAAAATTGAACCGCCGTTTCACCGCCCTTCACCGGCGCCATCCCAACGTTTGGGTTGCCTACAGCGACAATTTGCGCTCATGGCAAGAAGAAGATATGACATCCATTTTTGGTCCGCGTCCCGATAATGGCTGGGATAGCCTGAAAGTTGGCGCGAACGGACCGCCCATCGAGACCGCGCACGGCTGGCTGATGTTTTATCACGGCGTTGACCAAGATAAAGTATACCATCTCGGTGTTTGTCTGCTTGATTTGGAAAACCCCAGTCGCGTCATCCGCCGCCCGAAAGCGCCTGTCTTCTACCCCGCAGAAATATGGGAGCTGCGTGGCGACGTGCCCAATGTTGTTTTCTCATGCGCCAACCCAGTGGTTGACGGTACGGTCTATGTTTATTATGGCGGTGGCGATCACGTCATCGGATTGGCAACCTGCCAACTGAACGACATGGTCGATTTTGTCCGCAATGCTGAATGAGGATATTGCTATGAAAACTACAGCCCACATTATCAATCACACTCATTGGGACCGGGAGTGGTTTTTGACTTCGGCTTACACCAGCCAATGGATTCCGGACTTGATTGACAATCTGGAACAATTGGTGGCGGACAATCCAAACTACACATTTTTGCTCGACGGGCAAACGTTGGTCATTGAGGATTTGCTGAAAATAGCACCCTCATACAAAACCAAAGTGAAACAGTTGGTTGAAAAGGGTAATTTAATTATCGGACCCTACTACTGTCAACCCGATTGGCAAATTACCGGCGGCGAGTTGCTGGTTAGAAACTTGTTGTACGGTTGGCAAGATATGCAAGCGCTCGGCGGCAGCAACTCGGTTGGGTGGCTGGTTGACACCTTTGGACACATTTCGCAAACGCCGCAGTTGCATCGTCTGTTTGGTCTGAAGGCGGTGTATGTTTGGCGGGGAGTACCTCAACTGACCCCCTATTTTCATTGGCAAGGGGCGAACGGCGAGGCATTGCTCACCGTTAACCTCTTCGGCGGGTATCGAAATTTGTATGGTATCACCCACGCGCCGGAGGTCGCCGTCAAACGTTTGGCGACAGAAGTGACAAAATTACAGCCCTTCTACCCCACTGCCGATATTCCCTTGTTCGATGGCTACGATTTGGAGCAGAACCCGGAGGACCCGGTTCGATTCTACCGGCAGCCGCCCTATGTTCCCCCCGCAAATATCCGAATCAAAGAATCAACCCCCGCGCAGTTCGCCGATGAGGTCAGCGCCAAACTTCAAGACCTGCCCCGCATCACCAGCGAATTGAATTCCGGCAAATACGGCGCCGTCTTTCCGGGGACACTCTCTACCCGAACCTACCTGAAAATTATGCACCGCGATTGCGAACATCTGCTATATCAATTGTGTGAACCACTAGCAACGCTGGCTCGCCTGAAAGGGCGACCCTACCACGCGCAACGGTACGAAACGTGGGGCAGAATGTTGTTGCAAAATGCCGTGCATGATTGCCTGTGCGGTGTCAGCGTTGACCAAGTGCATGAAAAGATGGAACTCAGCTATCGGGAGGTTTTTCAAGGGGCACAGCAAGATATTCTCGAATCCCTGACCTATCTTCTGAAAACATTTGCGCCGGGCGTTTATGCTGTCAGCACCAACCCTTTCCCGTATCGGGGCTGGCAAATTGCTCAGGATAATATTTTCCGCGTCCAAACTAAAGGTGTCGGCGTGGGGCAGGTTACCGAACAATATCCCGTCGAAAAGCCAAATACCCCTGTCGAGAAATTCCAATGGGAAAATGAGCATTATACCGCCATTGTAAACCCGGACGGAACGGTGCAAACGGGCGCGGCATCACTGGGCTATTTTGTGGTCACCGAAGAACGGGGCGACACCTATTCTGATGAAGCGGGTGAACAGCGCAGCCTGTGCCGGACTGATGAATCGCTGATTATTGAACAACGCAGCGAGCAGCATTGCGTTGTGCGGTATCATTGTGCGCTACAATGGGATGAGATGCAGGTCTCGGCGGTGGTGCGGCTGATATTCGATGACACGCCGCTCATTCGGTGGCAAGTTGACCTGGATTCACGCGGAACCAATTTCAAAGTGGAACTGGTTTTTAAAACCGCCCAAACCGGCGAGATATTTGCCGGAATGCCTTTTGATGTGGTCAAGCGACCGTCCGCTGACAGAGACCTGCTGCCCCGTCAACTGGAGGAAGAATTGGCGAAAGTTCTTTTGGGGCAACGGGAGTTGGCGGTGGTGCAAACCTTTCCCTTTCATGATTTTGTGGCTATTTCCGACGGAACATCATCGGCGGCAGTTTTCGCCAAAGGCATCCGCGCTTATCGGGCAGACAATACCGGCACAATCTCGCTCACCCTGCGCCGGTCGGTTGAGTGGCTGACAGAACCGGACTTGAAACACCGCGCCGGGGATGCCGGACCTTTTATGTATGTGCCGGATGCTCGCTGCGAACGAACGGTGCGGCACGAAATGGCGGTAGCAATTGGAAAAATGTCTATTGATGATGTCGCCCTTCACCAACTGAACGCCGGTTTCCAAAATCCACCGCTCATTGTGGAAGCACCGGGAAGGGGCACACAAACAGAGTGGCTGTTTTTGCAAGAAAAGCTCCCCTTAACCGGTCTGCACTTCCAGGGCGATAAATTACTCGCTCGGTTTTTCAATCCCACCCGCGAGACACATATACTGAACAAAACGTATCAAGGGACAGATGTTTGGGGAAACCCTGAGACAACAATTACGGAAGTTCCATCCAAACAAATTATAACCGTGGGCATCAAACAAACACTTCCCGCAACCGACGACTCGCCCGCCGAGCAGACTGTCACCCCCATCGCCCACCCGAACTGGCGCGTTGGCGACAATCAGGGACGCCCTGACCCCAATGTCATTGAGCAACTCAACACAAAAATGGTTCAACTGGAAGAACAACTGGCTCAGATTGAAGCGCAGATGAACAACGATGGCAATGAACAGCACATTTTACAGCATCGCTATTATGTTCTCAAGCGGGAACTGTACGAAATACGGTTATCGGTTCTGTTCAACCAACGGAAATTGACAGCGCAAAAGAGTGAATACCTGTATATTCCGGACCCCGACATCGCCGAGTTGGGAACACAGCTCAATCAATTACGCATCAAACGCCGAATTTATGATTATATTGTTAAGGCATCATAGGGTTATACTCTTAAAAATTGACTCTGCGACAGCCGTGGTTTAGGGTTATGCCACAATTGACACGAGTACTGCGTCAAGTTATAATCATCATAATGTAATTATAATTGCTATGAAAAAAATTTATTGGCGTGGACTAAAATCATCCGATGACTGTTATTGATAGAAATATTCCTGTTCCGGCATATTATCAACTGAAGCAACTGCTCAAAGAACAAATTCAAAATGGAGAGCTGCCGCCGGGCGGCAAAATCCCCACAGAAGAAGAATTATGTGCATACTATAACCTCAGCCGCACCCCCGTGCGTCAGGCGTTAAAGGATCTTGTTGTCGAGGGCTTGTTGCTGCGGATGCCCGGACGGGGTACATTTGTGGCTCAGCCTTCAGCCTCCGAGGTATCTGTCACCACCTTGCGCGTTGTCGTTTCCGACAAGCACTGGCGCGAGCCGCTGGAACAAGCCGCCGATTTGTGGAATCACAACCATCCCCGGAACCGGATTGACCTGGATTTCACGCTGGTGGCACTCAACAAACTGCGCCCCTATCTGATAGAAGCCGTGGGGCGCGGCGAAGCGCCGGACATCTCATTGCTCGACTCGGCTTGGGTGGCAGAGTTTGCCAGTCGGCACTATCTTCGACCACTGGTTGAAATAGACCCGGATTGGTGTTCAAAGCATAAGGACGATTTCTCGCCGGCGCTTTTAGTCGCCAACCAATATAACGACACGCTGCATGGCATCCCCATTACCGCAGATGTCAGTGCCATCTGGTACCGGAAAGACTGGTTGGACGCCGAAGGCTTTTCCCCCCCCGCCACTTGGCGCGACCTGTTGGCTGTGGGGCGTCATTTTCGCCAATCGTCCGTGCGCACTCGCTATGGCTTGGGGGAACATCCCCTGGTTTTGGTTGGTGGACGGCGCGGTGGTGAGACAACAACTTACCAGCTTTTACCCTTTTTGTGGTCGACAGGCGGCGACCTCATTGCCGACGGTCAGGTCGTTTTAGACAGTCCCGGCAATCAACAAGCTTTAACTTTTTTAAGTTCATTGGTGCAAACAGAGAAACTGGCGCCACCGGAAGTGGTGGACTATACATGGGACGAATCGGCGCGCATTTTCGCTGAAGGAAGAGCAGCGTTGGCGGTCGGCGGTACCTACGAAAGTTTCTTCATCCGTTCCGTAGCCGGGTGGGACGAAACTACTTTTCTGGAGAAAGTTGGTTTTGTTCCCATTCCAGCTCCTGCCAACGGGCAACCGGCGGCGCTGGTCGGCGGGATGAGCTACGTTGTTTATCGCCAATCTCAAATACCAGACCGAGCATTGGCGCTATTGGATTTAGCCGGGCGTGATGAAATTTTAGGTTCTTTCAACTTGCGCACGGCGCATCACCCCCCCCGCATTGCCGTGGCTCAAAATTTGGCGCAAGCCGGAAACGATTTTTTGGCACAGACTGCCTCATTACTAAAAATCGCTCGCGCCCGTCCGTCCATCCCCGATTTTGCTCGCGTGTCGGCGCAGTTTCAATCTCTGGTTGAAGACTGTCTGACCGGTCGTCGCTCGGTTGACCGGGCTGTCCCCCGCACCGCCGAGATGATTGCCGCCATTACAGGCATGCCGTTGAAGTGATTTCAGTTACTCACCTTACGCAAATACAGATTTGACAAACCGGTTGCATTCACGCAATACGAATTACGAGTGACGAATCTCTAATCCCCAACATTCGCCGCCGCCATCTGCGATTCATACCGTGACACCACATCCACAAATTCATCCGCCGTGGTGCAGGTCATCAATGCCGCACGCATTTTCGCGCTGCCGAACATCCCTTTGGTGTATTTGACCACGTGCTTCCGAAAGAGAATCACTCCCCAATGCTCGCCGTAAAAAGCCACGTTTGCCCGTAAATGCGCGTGAATGAGCGCGATTTTCTCATCCAGCGTCACATCTTCGATATTTTTGCCCGCAAAAATCCACGGGTTGCCGATGGCGGCTCTGCCAATCATCACCGCGTCGCAGCCGGTGTGCGCTTTCATCCGCGCCACATCCTCCACCCGCACTACATCGCCATTGCCGATGACGGGGATGCTGACCGCCCGCTTGATTTCTGCGATGGCGTCCCAATTGGCGCGCCCGCGATACGCCTGCGTTTTGGTGCGCCCATGCACGGCAATGGCGGACGCGCCGCTGTCCTCCAGAACTTTGGCAACCGTCAGATAATTCAGGCTATCGTCATCCCAGCCGAGCCGGATTTTACCCGTCACCGGCACATCGAGCGTCGCCACCAGCGCGCGAATTATCTCGCCGATTTTGCGGGGATTTTTCAGCAGCCCCGCGCCCGCGCCGCGTCCCGCCACATTTTTCGCCGAGCAACCCATATTCAGATCGATGATGTCGGGGTGCATTCGCTCGATTTTCTGCGCCGCCCGCACAATCAAATCCACATCCGCCCCGAAAATCTGAAACACCACCGGACGCTCGGCGGGGGCGTATTCCAGCCGTTTGTGCGCCTTCGGGTTGGCAAACAGAATCGATTCCACCGACACAAACTCGGTGTAACTCATCGCCGAGCCGAATTCACGGCAGATGGAACGGAACGGCAAATCGGAAAAGCCCGCCATCGGCGAAAGAATTTTATCGCCGTAAACGGGCAAGTCGCGGATATAAAAAGTCGGGGCAGTTGCGCGTGTCTCTGTCATCATCGCCGGAAAGTATAGCACAACTATTTCGGCTGAAAAAACTTGTGTATTTTGCTCGATGGTGTAAGATTGGCTGGTTATTGGAGATTCGTCATTCGTGTTGCGTGAATGCAACCCTGCAACCCTGCAGCCCTGCAACCCTGAGACCTGAGACCCGAAGCTTGAAACCTGAAACCCGAAACCCGAAACCTCCCGAAAAACGGCTCGCCGCCCTGCAATACCGAGATTTCCGCCTCTTCTGGGGCGGACGTTTTGTGTCCACCCTCGGCTCGCAAATGCTGATGATCGCCCTGAACTGGCACATTTTCGCGTTGTTGCGCGGCACGGAATACACCCTCAACTTTTTCGGAAAGCCGATTACCCTCGGCGCGGATGCGCTGGGGCTAGGCATGCTGGGGCTGGTGCGCGTGGTTCCCATCATCATTTTTGCCCTGTTGGGCGGCTTGGTCGCCGACGCGCTCGACCGCCGGAAATTGTTGCTGGTGACCCAAACGCTATCCGCCCTGCTGTCGCTGCTGCTGGCAATCCTCACCTTCACCGACCAAATTTCGGTGGCGGCAATTTACGCCGTCAGCGCGGGCGCAGCCGCCATCACCGCCTTCGACGAACCCGCGCGGCAGTCGCTCGTCCCCCATCTCGTCCCCCGCAAACATTTGACGAACGCCGTCAGTCTGAACACGCTGTTGTGGTACACCGGAACCATCATCGGACCGGGTTTGGCGGGGCTGATGATTGCCGCTATCGGCACGGGCTGGGTGTATGCGGTGGACGCGGTTTCTTTCGGCGGGGTGATTGTGGCGCTGGCGATGATGGACTATCGGGGACAATCAACCATCGGGATGGGCGGACTGGGCTGGGGTGCGCTGAAAGAGGGAGTGCGTTTCACCCGCCGCACGCCGCTCATCTGGAGCACGATGTTGCTCGATTTCTTCGCCACGTTTTTTTCGTCGGCGCGGACAATGCTCCCCATCGTCGCCGGGGATATTCTGGGGATGGGCGTGCAGGGGTACGGGTTGCTCGCCACTGCCCAACCCGTCGGCGCAGTGCTGGCGGGGAGCATCGTCGCCCTGCGCAAAGATATTCGGCGGCAGGGAACGGTACTGCTGGTGAGCGTGGCGATTTACGGGCTGGCGACCGCGCTGTTCGGGCTGTCGGAGTGGGTGGTGCTGTCATATCTGCTCTTCGCGCTGACCGGTGCGGGCGATACCGTCTCGACCGTGATTCGCGGCACATTGCGGCAGTTGCTCACTCCGGACCACCTGCGCGGGCGGATGACCAGCGTCAATATGGTATTTTTTATGGGCGGTCCCCAGTTGGGGGAATTGGAAGCGGGGGTTGTGGCGGCGGCGCTGGGTGTGCCCTTCGCCATTGTCACGGGGGGGATTGCCACCGTGCTGTTGACCGTTTGGGTGGCGTGGAAGTATCCATCGCTGCGGAAATACACGTCCGATATGGCTCCGTCCTAAAGCGAACGGCGCAATATCCGGGCGAGCGCCTCGGCGGTTTTGCGGGTAAAAACCCAAATCGGACCCGGTTTTCGGTTCGCGCCGAAGACCACTGCCAGCAAATAGGTGCCGTCAATCTGGTGGGCGTAAATATTGAATGAACTCCCCTGATGATAACTCGATTGAAACGAGGCGGCATGGTCGCCCAGCAAACTGGAAAGTTCGGTGACCGCCAGAAAATTATCCGCCACAAAGGAAGCCAGGCGTTCCAGCACCCCCGTATCCGCATCGCCGATGGCGCGCACCGGACGTCCATCGGCATTTAAGAGCAAAACAACATCCACATTTGAATCTTCCCACAACGTTTGCAGTGCGGTGACGGCGGCGGGCGGCAACGCGCCCGATTCAACCGGTGCCGGCGCGGGCACATCCGCCAGCAAGGTTTGGGCAGTGTTCAGCAAATCGCGGATTTGAAAAGGCTTGGGGATGATGGCATCCAACGGGGGCACAGATGGGTCGGCGGTGAGGCGGCTGGTTTCATACGCCGTCATCAGCATCACCCGCGTTTGGGGGTAATGTTGACGGATATATTTCGCCAGCATCACGCCGGTCACTTCGGGCATCATATGGTCGGTCAGCACCAATTCAAAGGGATGAGCTTTCAGCATTTCCAGCGCGCTGGCGCCATCTTTGGCAGTGGACACCTCCAAATCCGGGGAAAGACGTTTGATGCTGTGCGCAATCAGAAAAAGAATGTCATTGTCATCATCAACCACTAAAATGCGTTTTTTGCCCATAACCGCGTCCGTTAAATGTCGAATGGATGGGGGTGTCCGGCGAAAATCCGGTCTAAAATTTGGCGTTCCCTGTTTTGAATGGTGGAAAGAAAGTTGGATGTGTGGCGCATCCGTTTGAATGCCGCCAGCCCGCGTTCCAGAAAGCTCTGCAACTCGTGCCAACCGGCTTGCGTCGCCGGGCGGCGAATGAGCCGCACCGTGGTGGCGATGAACGGCAGGTGGGCAATCCGCGACAAATCCCTCCCGATGTCGCTGACCATATCAATTTGCGCCACGCGGGCATCGTAATTGTCGCACAAGCGGTAGCCCTCGGCGTACTGCGCTTCGGAAATGGCAGTTGTGACGCCCAACCGGCTGACCAGCGCGTCGAGCAGGGCGGCATCCAATTGGTGGGTCATCGTATTCAACTCAATCGCACGGGTGAGCGGACGAAGCATCTTCGCAGGCAACAGTTTCAGCATAAAACGATGCATCCGCTCCACATCGGCATCGCGCTGGGTGAAATCGCGGGGCGCGTAAATATCGGATAGGAAGAACCGGCACGCCGCGCCAAACTCATCGCTGGCGAGCAGGTCGGCGTGGGTGCGCGCCAGCCGGTCGGCTTGCCAGCGGCGCAGAAGCGCCATCGCCGGTGGCAGCGATTTACCGGGTTGCTCGTGGTGGGAATTGTTCAGATTTTTTTTCAAATGATACAGCAATCGCGCTGCATCCTTTGCGGAAGGCGTCTCTGCCATGCGTCCATCCAACATATGATAGAAAGATTATAACGCATGGAACATCAAATCGGAAATTGGATAAAATTTGCTGAAAGCGCGCGACCGTGCTATATTCGTGCCGGGGCCACTAGCTCAATTGGCAGAGCAATTGACTCTTAATCAATTGGTTCAGGGTTCGAGTCCCTGGTGGCTCATAGTGAAAAGGGACGCTCCCATACGGGAGCGTCCCTTCTTTTTCAGCACTGCTTTTGACGGGTCGGCACAATCCACCACAAGCATATCCACTCCGGCAACACGGTTGAGAGAATGCCGCGACTTCAAATCTTCCGACACCCGCAAATTGACGATATCTTCCGACTAACCTCATTGGTAACAAGTCAAGGAACTTCGACAAGAGTCAAATTTCCTTAACTTGTTACTGATGGGCTTATCCCAAAGAGATTTTACAACTCATTATGCAACAGCCGCGGGTGGTAAATT
>CAZMXX010000070.1:0-13047 GCA_964570315.1 uncultured Anaerolineaceae bacterium
AGGAGTTGTGACATGTCAATTAATGTTCCCGAATTACTTGGCAGTGAAGCTGAATATCTTTTGACCCACGAATCAACGACGATTCCGAAAGAATCTTTACATCTGCCCGGACCCGATTTTGTTGACCGGGTGATGTCCATCACCGACCGCCGACCGCCGGTGCTGCGCAATATGCAAACGCTGTTCAATCACGGACGATTGGGCGGCACAGGCTATCTCTCCATTCTGCCCGTTGACCAGGGGATTGAACATACCGGCGGGGCATCCTTTGCGCCGAACCCCATCTATTTCGACCCCGAAAATATTGTGAAATTGGCAATTGAAGGCGGCTGCAACGCGGTTGCCTCAACGTTGGGGGTGCTGGGTTCTGTATCTCGAAAGTATGCCCATAAAATTCCGTTCATCCTGAAAATCAATCACAATGAATTGATGACCTACCCCAACAAATACGACCAAATCCTCTTTTCGTCCATTGACCAAGCGTTTGAAATGGGCGCGATTGGCGTGGGGGCGACCATCTATTTCGGCGCGCCTGAATCGAACCGGCAGATTGTCGAAATTTCGGAAGCCTTTTCGTATGCCCATGAACTGGGGCTGGTCACCATTCTGTGGGCGTATCTGCGGAACAATGCCTTCAAAAAAGACGGCACCGATTACCACGTCGCCGCCGACCTGACCGGGCAGGCGAACCATCTCGGTGTGACCATCGAAGCCGACATCATCAAACAGAAACAGGCGCAAAACAACGGCGGTTTCCCGGTTATCAAATTCGCCAAATATAACGACAAAATGTACACCGATTTGGCAACCGACCATCCCATTGATTTGACGCGCTATCAGTTGGCGAATTGCTACATGGGACGCGCCGGACTCATCAACTCCGGTGGGGCATCCACCGGCAGCGACGATTTGGCGCAAGCCGTGCGCACCGCGGTCATCAACAAACGCGCGGGGGGCATGGGCATGATTTCCGGGCGCAAAGCCTTCCAAAAACCGATGGTGGAAGGGGTGACGCTCCTCAACGCCATTCAAGACGTTTATTTAGATAACAGCATCACCATTGCATAAAAAATTAGCATCGGGCGGGGGGATTTGCCCTCTGCCCGGCAACACTCTATCCCACAGTATGACCATGCGAGTCATACCACGCAGGAATAGCTTATGTCTGAACTGGTCAATGTTACAATTGATGGTGTAGAAGTACAGGTTCCCAAAGGAACATTAATTGTGGAAGCCGCAAAGCGTGCGGGCAATGAAATCCCGGTGTTTTGCTATCACTCCAAGCTCGACCCGGTGGGCATGTGCCGGATGTGTTTGGTGACGGTGGGGACGCCCGTGCGCAATCGGGAAACCGGTGAGTTTGAAGTGGACGATAACGGCAAACAGGTTATCCGCTTCTTCCCCAAACCGATGACCGCCTGCACCACCCCCGTTTCGCCGGGGATGGTGGTGATTACCCAAAGCGAGGAATCGATTGCCGATCGGCGGGGCATTCTGGAGTTTCTGCTCACCAGCCATCCCCTCGATTGCCCCGTCTGCGACAAAGGCGGCGAATGTTCGTTGCAGGATTTAACCTATGCCTACGGACCGGGCGTATCGCAATTCTATCTGGAAGACAAACACCACAGCCCCAAAAAGGAACCGCTGGGCGATTTAATCTACCTCGATTCCGAGCGCTGCATCCTGTGCGCGCGCTGTGTCCGTTTTGAAGATGAAATTGCGGGCGACCCCGTACTGGCGATTGATAATCGCGGGCGCGACTCGAAGATTGTGAGCTATTCCAACCCCAAATTCGACAGCAAATATTCCGGCAACACCACCGATATTTGTCCGGTTGGGGCGCTGACCACCCGCGATTTCCGCTTTGGCGCGCGGGCATGGGAATTGGAGAGCACGCCGAGCGTGTGCAATTTGTGCGGCGTGGGATGCAACACCGTGCTCAACACCCGCTTCGATGAAATCAAACGGGTGATGCCCCGCCAGAATGAAGCCCTCAACGAAATCTGGCTGTGCGACAAAGGGAGATTCGGTCATCATTTCAACGGCAGTTACAACCGTTTGACCACCCCGCTCATCAAGAAAAACGGGCAGTTTGAAGCCGCCGGTTGGGATGAAGCGCTGGCGCTCATCGCGCGCAAGTTTGAACTTTCCAAAGAAAAGACAGGCGGCATTGCCGGGGCGCACCTTTCCAATGAAGATTTGTACATTTTCCAGAAACTCTTCCGCACCGTTTTGGGCAGCAACAATCTTGACCACCGCATCGGGCTGAATGCCAACTGGGACGATCAACTGGCATTTGAAGTCGGCGCGGGCGTGGGTACCGATATTGGGCGGCTGAAAGACGAATCCGCCATTCTGGTGCTCGGTGCCGATTTGGACGAAGAAGCGCCGGTGCTGTATCTGCGTGTGCGCGGCTCTGCCCGCCACGGGGCGCATCTCATCAATGCCGGTGGACGCCGGACGAAACTGGACAACATTGCCGAAAAGAGTTTGCGCTACCGTTACGGCGCGGAATCGGCATTGGCATGGGGGTTGGTTGCCGCTGTGCTCGATGAAGGTTTGGAAAACAAGGAGTTCGTTTCGGCGCGCGTGGATGGTTTTGATGGGCTGATTGACGCGATGAAATCTTTCACGCCCACCCGTGCCGCCGAACAATCCGGCGTGTCGGAAGACGACATCCGCGCGGCGGCGCGCACCTTCGCCAAAGCTGAAAACGGCGTGGTGCTGTACGGACTGGAATCGGGCGGCAATGAATCGCTGCAAGCCGCCATCAAAACCCTGTTGCTCATCACCGGACATGCGGGACGAGCCAACAACGGCGCCATTGCCGTGCTGCCGCATGCCAACAGCCGCGGCGCTGCCGATATGGGCATGGTGCCGAACCGTCTGCCGGGCTACCGTCCCGTGGAGGGCGAAGCCGGACTTTCCGCGCATGAAATGCTCTCGCCGGATGCGCCGTTGCCCGCGCTGTATATCGTCGCCGCCGACCCCGCCGCGCAATCCGAGCGCTACAAAGCCGCCATCGAAGCGACGGAATTTGTGGTGGTGCAGGATTTGTTCATGACCGAAACCGCGCAGTTGGCGGATGTGGTTCTGCCCGCACGGGGAACCGCCGAGCGCGACGGTTCATTCACCAGCGTGGAACGGTGGGTGCAGGCATTCGACAATGCCGTCTCCGCGCCCGCGCTGGCTTGGGCGGATTGGCTCGCTTTCACCGCGCTCGCCGGAAAGATGGGCGCAAGCTGGTCGTATGCCTCCGCCGACGGGGTGATGGCGGAAATCACCCAAACCGTCCCCTTGTATGCTGACATGAACTTCGATAACCTGACCCGCCCCATTTCGCTGGAGCGGAAAATGTCGCATTATATTTACAGTGGCACCAGCTTCACTTCCGACGCCCGCGAAGGCTTGCAGTGGCGCTCGGTGGCGGAAGCGGAGGACGCGAAATTGCCGGTCGCCTTCATCGCCCCGGCAGATGTTCCCCCCGCCGAAGGGATGATGTTGGTTGCCCCGCGCGTGCTGTATGACGGCGGCACACTCATCGCGCAGGCGGAAGTGGTTGCGGCGCACATTCAACCCGCGCACGCGGTCATTTCCCGCAAAGACGCGGCGCAGATGGGCATCACCGCCGAGGATGCGGTCACGCTCTCCGTGCCGGGAGCATCGGTGACCGTGCCCGTGCGGTTGAACGGGCTGGTGCCGCCGGGCATCGTGCTGGTGCCGCGCAACCTGTCCGGCTTCCCCGCCGAAAAATTACTGGGCAGTAAACGCCTCACGGCGGTTAAAATTACCAAAGTACCTGTTGCGGAGCTTGCCTGATGGACTGGATTCAGACTCTATTAATTCCGATAGTGTACAGTACGATTTTGGTGGTGATTTTGCTCACCGGATTTGCTTACCTCAGTTATGTTGAGCGCAAATTGGTGGCGCGGTTCACCATGCGTTTCGGTCCCAACCGTGCCGGTCCCTTCGGGCTGTTGCAACCGCTGGCAGACGCGCTGAAGATGATGTTCAAAGAGGAACTCAGCCCCAAAAACGCCGATTTGCCGGTGTATCTGCTCGCGCCGTTTCTGGCGATTTCCACCGCCGTTATCGGTTGGGCGGTTTTCCCCTTCGCCGGTCGTGGGTTTTCGGTCTTCGGGTACAGCGTGCCGCCGGTGCTGGCGGATGTCAATGTCGGATTGTTGTATGTGGCGGCAGTGACCAGCATCGGCGCATATGCCGTTGTTTTGGCGGGGTGGTCATCGAACAATAAATATTCGCTGCTGGGCGCACTTCGCGCCGGTGCGCAAATGGTGAGCTATGAATTGCCGCTGGGGCTGACGCTGGTCGCCGTGATTTTGGTCGTCGGTTCAATGAACATGACCGAAATCATTCAATACCAGCTTGACCACACGTGGCTGATTGTGCTGCAACCGATTGCCGCCATCATCTTTTTCATCGCCGGGCTGGCGGAATCGAACCGCTCGCCCTTCGACTTGCCGGAAACGGAAAACGAACTCGTCTCCGGGTACATCACCGAATACGGCGGCATCCGTTTCGCCGCATTCTTCATGGGTGAATACATCCATATGATTACCTTCGGGGCAATTATTTCCATCCTGTTTTTGGGCGGATGGAGCGGTCCCGGTGCGGATGCCGTACCATTTTTGGGGCTGGTTTACTTCATCCTGAAAATTGCCCTGATGATTTTTATGATGATTTGGGTGCGCGCCAGCGTTCCCCGGGTGCGATATGACCAGCTCATGCGTTTTTGCTGGAAATTTCTGATGCCGTTGGCGTTGCTGAATTTGGTTGTAACGGCGATCGTCATTGCACTGTAAACAAAAAATCGGTTTGGAGTGGTGCAAAATATGATAAAACAAGCTTTTGGTGGAACTTATCAAATCATGCGCGGGATGGGCGTGACGCTGAAGTATCTGTTCAAAAAACCCGTCACCAATCAATTTCCCGATGAACCGGTGGTTGTTTACCCGCGCTTTCGGGGGCGGCACGTCCTAAAACGGCATGAAAACGGGCTGGAAAAATGTATCGGCTGTTCGCTGTGCGCGGCGGCATGTCCCACCCAGTGTATCCGGGTGGAAGCCGCGGAAAACACCGATGAAAACCGTCGCTCACCCGGCGAGCGGTACGCCGCTGTCTACGAAATCAACATGCTGCGCTGCATCTTCTGCGGATACTGCGAAGAAGCGTGTCCCACCGGCGCCATTGTGCTGGAACATGATTTCGCGCTGGCGGAATATGACCGCTGGGACGCCATTTACACGCAGGATAAATTGCTGGAGCCGCATCAGCCCAAATATATCCAAATTCGTGATGATGAAGTCTTTGTGCCACAAGATACATGGCGTGTGAATAAATAGCATCATTCATCCGTTGCCATATCAGATAGCAAGAACATTCAAAAACTGGTAGACATTATGGAAATATATCTCTTCTTCTTATTTGGCGGTATTGCCGTTGTCGGGGCATTGGCGATGGTGTTCAATAGAAATGCCGTCCACAGCGCGCTCTTTCTGCTGTTGACCCTGGTGATGATTGCGGGGCTGTATGTGCTGTTGAATGCGCAATTCATCGCCGTGGCGCAGATTATGGTGTATGCCGGCGCAATTGTGGTGTTGATTTTGTTTGTGGTGATGCTCTTGGGCGCGGAATTGGGCGAAAAAATTCCCCGCTGGCTCACTGTGCGCAATAGCGTGATGGTGCTGCTGGCGCTGATATTTCTCACCGTTTCCGGTACTTCCGTGTACGACTGGCTTTACAGCACCCAACCCATCACCGGCTCCGTGACCGATGAAGTGATTGCGCAGCAGGGGAGCGTGCAATTGGTCGGTGAATCGTTGTTCACCCAATTTCTGCTGCCGTTTGAGCTGGCGTCCATTTTGCTGCTGGTGGGTATCATCGGGGTGGTGGTGCTGGGTGGCTGGCGTTTAGTGCAACATCGACAGAGAGGCGAATAAGATGGTTCCAACTCCTTATTATTTACTGTTAGCTGCCGTTCTCTTTGCCATCGGCGCGGGTGGCGTGTTACTGCGCCGCAACACGCTGGTCATTCTGATGTGCGTCGAATTGATGATGAACGCCGTCAACCTGACCTTTGTGGCATTCTCGCATGAACTGGGCGATATGACGGGGCAGGTATTTGTGTTTATGATTATGACCGTGGCGGCAGTTGAAGCCGCCATCGGGCTGGCGATTTTGGTCGAACTCTATCGTCTGACCCGTTCGGTGAATATTGACGAATTTAACTCGCTAAAAGGCTAATTGGAGCAACTATGACCAATTTTATCTGGCTGGCAATAGCGTTCCCTCTGGTGGGGGTAGTGGTAAACGGAATTTTTGGCAGAAAGCTGGGGCGTGCCGCAAACGGATGGATTGCCGTCGGGACGGTTGCCGCCGCCTTTGTGGTGGGGGTGCTGTCGTTCCTCCAAGTTCCTTCCTTGCCCGACCATGCGCAAATCGTTCCCCTCTGGCGGTGGATAACCATCGGTGATTTTGAGGTCTACCTCAGCTTGTTGGTTGACCCCCTTTCAATGCTGATGACGCTGGTCGTGACCGGTGTCGGGTTGCTCATTCACATTTACGCCATCGGTTACATGGATCATGACAAGGATGTGGCGCGCTTCTTCACCTACCTAAACCTGTTCATCGCCAGCATGCTCATCTTGGTGCTGTCGGACAATTTCCTGGGGCTGTATGTCGGTTGGGAATTGGTGGGCGCGTGCAGCTACCTGCTGATTGGCTTCTGGTACTTCAAAGATTCGGCGGCGGACGCGGGCAAAAAGGCGTTCATCGTCAACCGCGTGGGCGATTTCGGTTTTGCGCTGGGGGTTTTCCTCATTTGGACAACCTTCGGTACATTACAGTACACGAATGTCTTTGAAGCCGCGGGTGACAAACCGGTGGCGGTCATCACCGCGATTACCGCTCTGTTGTTCGTCGGCGCGATTGGTAAAAGCGCGCAACTGCCCCTTTACGTTTGGTTGCCGGATGCAATGGAAGGTCCCACCCCCGTTTCCGCGCTCATCCATGCCGCGACGATGGTCACTGCCGGGGTGTATATGATTGCGCGCAGTAACGTGCTGTATGCACTCGCCCCGCAAACATCCACTATTGTGGCGGTGGTGGGCGGTGTCACTGCGCTATTCGCGGCGACCATCGCGCTGGTGCAGTTCGACTTAAAGCGGGTGATGGCATATTCCACCATCTCCCAGTTGGGCTATATGGTGATGGCGGTGGGCGTCGGCGCGTATGCCAGCGGAATATTCCATCTGGTCACCCATGCCTTTTTCAAAGCGTTGCTCTTTATGGCGGCGGGCTCGGTGATGCATGCCGCTCACGATGTGATTGACATGCGTCGTTTGGGCGGCTTGAAAGCGAAAATGCCCACCACCTATTGGACTTTTGTTGTGGGGGGGCTGGCGCTGGCGGGCTTCCCGTTGACGGCGGGTTTCTTTTCCAAAGATGAAATTTTGGCAAAAACCTTTGAATCCAACATCTGGCTGTACGCCATCGGCGTTTTCACCGCGCTGTTGACCGCATTCTACACCTTCCGCGCCATTTTCATGACCTTCCACGGCAAGCCCAAAGACGCGGAGGTATATGAACACGTCCACGAAAACAAGCCGGTGATGACTGTGCCGCTGGTGATTTTGGCAGGATTATCCATCTTCGGCGGGCTGTTGGGCTTGCCCGGCGGACTGGGCTTGCCCAACTGGCTGGACGGCTGGCTGGAGCCGGTGTTTGAGCTGAAAAATATGTTTGTGCCGGCGGAAGCTGTTCACACTAGCATCGGCACGGAGGTGGGGTTGATGGCACTTTCCGGCACGCTGGTGATTTTGGGGATTGTGGCTGCGTGGTGGGTGTATCTGCGCAAACCCCAAATCGCTGAAAAAACGGCGCAATCTCTTTCGGCGGGGTATAAATTGCTGGCAAACAAATATTATGTGGATGAAATCTACAATGCACTGTTCGTCAATCCCGCGCGCGGACTGGGCGTCTTCTTAGCCAAAGTCGTTGATATGGGCGTGATTGATATGGTGTTGGTGGATGGAACCGCAAAATCCGTCGGGTATTTCGGGCGGGTGATGTCTCGGTGGCAAACCGGGTATATCAGAAATTATGTGGTGTCCATTTTTGTGGGAGCAATTGTTATCGGCGCGTATTTCTTCTTGCGGTAATATCAAAAAACTGCAATTGATAAGGTTGTATTGATTATGAATCAACTTGGTTTTCAACTACTTTCGGCGTTATTGGTTGTGCCTCTTTTGGGCGTGGCAGTTGTGCTGTTCATCCCCGATGCGAAAGAGAAGGCGATAAAAACCGCCACCCTCGCAACAACATTGATTGTTTTTGCGATGTCGTTGCCACTCTATTTCAGCTTCAAAACGCAAGCGGGCTTCCAGTTTGAAGAAACGCTGGACTGGATTCCGGCGCTGGGCATCAAATACCACGTCGGCATTGATGGCATCAGCCTTTTCATCGTCCTGTTGACCACCCTTCTATCGGTGATTGCCGTGCTCAGTTCGTGGACGGCAATTAAAAAGCAGATAAAAGCCTATATGGTGATGATGCTGCTGATGGAAACAGCGATGATTGGCGTTTTTGTCTCGCTTGATTTGTTCCTCTTTTACGCATTTTGGGAAGCCAGTCTCATCCCCATGGCGTTGCTCATCGGCATTTGGGGCGGCGATAAAAAGATATATGCCGCCGTGAAGTTCATGCTGTACACCTTCATCGGCAGCACGTTGATGCTGGTTGCCAGCATTGTGGTTTATCTCAACGCCGGAACCAGCGATTTGCCGACCATTCTCGCCTCCCCCGGATTGCCCGAAAATATGCAAATCTGGCTTTTCTTCGCCTTTGCGCTGGCGTTTGCCATCAAAGTACCGCTCTTCCCGCTGCACACATGGTTGCCCGCCGCGCACGTGCAAGCGCCCACCGCCGGGTCAATCTTGCTGGCGGGTGTCCTGCTCAAAATGGGCACGTATGGCTATCTTCGCTTCGCCAACCCCCTTTTCCCCGCGGGAATGGCGTTCTGGGGACCGTTGCTTTCCGTGTTGGCAATTGTGGGCATTTTGTATGCCGCACTGGTTGCGCTGGTGCAGGAAGATGTGAAAAGCTTGGTGGCGTATTCTTCTGTGGCGCATATGGGCTTCATCATGCTCGGTATTTTCAGTGGGGGATTGCAGGGAACCAGTGGCGCGGTGCTGCAAATGGTGAACCACGGCTTGAGCACCGGCGCGCTGTTTATGCTGATTGGCGTGCTGTATGAGCGTCGCCATACCCGGATGATGAAAGATTATGGCGGCATTTTCGTCAAAGTGCCGATATTCGGCGCGTTTTTCCTGATAGCTGTCTTCTCCAGCGTGGGATTACCGGGGTTGAACGGTTTTGTGGGCGAATTCACCATTTTGTTGGGCACATTTGCCCACAATCGGCTGTTTGCCGCATTTGCCACCTTCGGCATTATTTTGGCGGCATGGTATTTGCTCACCGCCGTGCGCCGGGTGATGTTTGGTCCCTTCAATAAACAAAACCGTGACCTCACCGATATGAACCGACGGGAAATTGTTTCGGCGCTGGTGTTGACCGTATTTTTCTTCGTGCTGGGGTTCTTCCCCAACCTTGTGTTTGACAAAGTGAATCCGACGACTGAAGCACTGGTGAGCGGCATCGCCGCGCCCACCACCTTGGTTGTGGATAAATAATGATTGTCGGAATCAAAAAATCTTTGATGGAACAGACCTATGACTGCTATTGAAATTCCCGCGTTGAATTTTGCCGCATTATTGCCGTTGTTCATTGTCGTTGGCACCGGATTACTGGTGGTCGTGCTCGATTTATTCATCGCCGACAAAAAATCATTGGGTTGGTTGAGCCTGATTGGAGTGATATTGGCGGCAATCGTCGGCAATATACAACAAGGCATTGCGACCTTTGACCCCGCCTTTCAAAATGTTTCACTGCTGGATGGATATGCCAATTTCTTCAACATCATTTTCCTGAGCACTGCCGCGTTATCCATTTTGGTGGCGATGGGCTATTTGGGGCGCGTTGGGTTGCATCGCGGCGAATATTACGCCCTGCTTTTGTTCGCCACCGCCGGAATGATGGCGATGGGCATGGCGACCGATTTAATGGTGGTGTTCATCGGGCTGGAAACGATGTCCATTGCGCTGTACGTCATGTCGGCGTTGAACCGCCACAGTCGTTCATCGGGCGAGGCGGGCATCAAATATTTTCTGATGGGGTCGTTCGCTTCGGCGTTTTTGTTGTACGGGATGGCGCTCACCTATGGCGCAACGGGCAGCACCAACTTCAGCGACATCGGTTCGGTGCTGACGGCAGGAATCGTCGCCCCCATGGCGATGCTCGGCTTGGGGTTGCTGCTGGTCGGCTTCGCATTTAAAGTTGCCGCCGTGCCCTTTCAGTGGTGGACGCCCGATGTGTATCATGGTGCGCCAACTGCCGTGACCACGTTTATGTCGGTGGGGGCGAAGGCCGCCGGTTTCGCCACATTAATGCGCCTGCTGATGGTGTCGTTCCCGGCGTTTGCCGTGGATTGGCAATTGGCAATTGCGGTGCTGGCTGTTTTGACCATGACTTTGGGCAATGTGGCGGCGTTGGCGCAAAAAGATGTCAAACGCATGCTGGCGTATTCCAGCATTGCCCACGCCGGATATATTCTGGTGGGCGTTGCCGCGGCGACCACAGAGGGCGTCAAATCGGTGCTGTTTTATCTGCTGATTTATGCGTTTATGAACATCGGCGCTTTTGCCGTTGTGGGTGTCTTGGAACAGAAGGAAGCCGTCGGCACAAAATTGACGGAATATGCCGGACTTGCCCGCAAAAATTCGTGGTTGGCGGCGGTGATGGCGCTATTCCTGTTTTCGCTCACCGGGTTTCCGCCACTGGCTGGATTTTGGGGGAAACTGTACATTTTCCGCGCCGCCGTCAACGCCGATTTAACGTGGCTGGCGGTTGTGGCGGTGGTCAATAGCGGGATTGCTGCGTTCTACTATTTGAGCGTGATTGTGCAAATGTATATGAAACCCGCCGTTGATGACGCCCCCGAAATTGTTCCCAGCACCCCGGCGACGCGCATCGCGCTGGCGATTGCGGGGCTTGCGGTGGTGTTCATCGGTATTTTACCTGCTTCGCTGGTCAATATGGTTGCCAAAGGCATATTTGGATAACCTGAAACAGAAACAACAAGGGTGGGAGAAATCCCACCTTTTTTGTTTTAAAACTTTAAATTTGACTTAGAACGAGTGTTCGTGGTAGAATGTATGTGCTAGCGTTGTATGGATGCGAACACACGATTGAAAAAGGAGTTGTCATGAGTTTATCAGACCGCCAGTCGAGAATTTTGGAATTTATAAAAATGTTTACCGAGCGTTCAGGATATCCTCCCACCATCCGGGAGATTGGAGAAGCCGTCGGTATTTCATCCACGTCCGTTGTGAATTACAATTTGAATGTGTTGCAGCGTGAGGGATTGATTTTCCGGGACAAAACCGTCTCCAGAGGCATTCGAGTGGCGAACAGTCAGGCTTCCCGAACAACGTTGCACACCGTGACCGTGCCGCTGTTGGGGCATATCGCCGCCGGGCAACCCATTGATAGCCCGGACAGCGCGTACACCCCCGAAGATACCATCGAAGTGCCGCGTGATTTGGTTCCCGACAGCAACGTATTCGCCCTGAAAGTCAAGGGGACATCAATGATTGACGCGCTGATTAATGACGGCGATACGGTGATTATGAAGCCTGCCGTGTCGGCGAACAATGGTGAGATGGTGGCGGTATGGCTCGATGACAGGGATGAAACAACGCTGAAACGTTTTTACAACGAAGGGGACCGCATCCGCCTGCAACCGGAAAACTCCACCATGGATCCCATTTATGTGGATCCAGCAGTCGTTCGCATTCAAGGGAAAGTAGTGGCGGTAGTCCGCACCATCCAATAAAAACCGCTTTTCAACCGAAAGCAAAAAAGGGTGAATTGTCACCCCTTTTTGTTTTTAAACAAAAGATATTCGGAACACACAAAAAATTAATTTGACTTCTTTCGGTTGCAATCCTATACTTTCCGATTATTCAAACATGCTTGATATTCCCGGTTGGAGACCTCCTATGAAAATTGCAGTCATCGCAGATATTCACGCCAATTTAGTCGCCCTGCATGCTGTTATGGCGGACATGGAAACATGGCAACCGGACAAAGTTGTGGTCGCGGGGGATATTGTGAATCGGGGACCGCGCCCCGTGGAGTGTTTTCAAACGGTGCAGGAAAAAGTTGCCGGTGACCGACGGTGGCTGGCGTTGGGAGGAAACCACGAGGATTATGTGATTGCTTTGGCGGAAGAATTGCTCGACACACGCCATCCAATTCCGACGACGCGCTATGCGGCATTTCGTCCGGTGTACTGGACGAGCGAAAAGTTGCTGGATGACGTGCCTGCGCTGGCAGCTTTGCCGTTTCAGCTGTCGATTGATGCCCCGGACGGCTCGGAAGTTCGCGTGGTGCATGCTTCAATGCGCGGCAATCGCGACGGCATTTATCCCACCACATCCGACCGCACACTGGCAACGCAAATTGCCCCCGCACCCCCGCTGTTTTGTGTCGGGCACACCCATCGCCCGCTCATCCGCAGCATAGACGGCACGCTTGTCGTGAATGTCGGCTCGGTGGGGTTGCCGTTTGATGGCGATACCCGCGCGAGTTACGGGCGCTTTCAATGGCGCGGCAACCATTGGGAAGCGGAGATTCGGCGGGTGGCGTATGATTTGCAACAGGCGGAGCGGGATTTTATGCAAACCGGATTTTCGGATGAAGGGGGACCCTTAACCCAAGTGATGCTCAGTGAGCTGCGCAGCGCGCGTTCATTGCTGTATGTGTGGTCAAAACATTATGAATCGCTGGTGATGGCGGGAAAGATGACGGTGGAACAAGCGGTAGATGATTATCTGATTTCGCTGGCGTAGCTGAAAGGGTGCGTTTCAGTTTTTAGGCGAGTTATAGATTGAGTCCCAAGTGGCGTCG
>CAZMXX010000071.1:0-12770 GCA_964570315.1 uncultured Anaerolineaceae bacterium
TTGTGTCCGTTATCCAATTCCACCCGGAAGGTGGCGTTGGGCAACGCTTCAACCTCTGTTTCTTCATCTATTTTTCGTTCTTTTTTTGTCATTATAACCCTTCTTATACTAACTGCAAAACATTTAAAGATGACACGGAACAAGTGCCCGTTTCCGTGCCATGAGCCTTTTCTCCCTTTTGAGGAACACCGGCGATGTTCTTCAGATGCCGGATGTCGGCAGGCACTTGACCTGAAGAAAAGCGCTACAGTCCGAATTGTAGTGTAAAAAGGGCGAACTGTCAATAATAGAGCGTAAAAATCGAGGGGCGGATATAGGATAGGCGGGGAATTTTTGCACACATTTCAAGCGGTGCTATAATCAGGCGGGGAAAAACCTTCACCAAAATTTGCGAAGCACGTTGACCGCAATGATTATTTTTTTGTTAATCCAAAGGAGGGTTATGTGAAATTACACGAATATCAAAGTAAACGCATTTTTGCGCAGTACGGGGTTCCCATTCCCAATGGCGATGTGGCGGCAACGCCCGCCGAAGCAAAAGCGATTGCCGGGAAGCTCGGGGGGCGCGTGGTGGTGAAAAGCCAAGTGCTGGTCGGCGGACGCGGCAAAGCCGGCGGCGTGAAACTGGCGAATGACCCGGCGGAAGCCGAAGCGGTGGCGCAGAAGATTTTGGGCATGGACATCAAAGGGTTGACCGTGGAAAAGGTGCTGGTTGATGAAGCCGCCGATATTCAGCAGGAAATTTATCTCGGCATTGTCATTGACCGGGCATTACACAAACCGGTCTTCATCGCATCTTCGGAAGGTGGGGTGGAAATCGAAATTGTGGCAAAAGAAAATCCCGATGCCATCATCCGCCTGCCGGTTGACCCCTTGCTGGGCATGGTCGATTTTCAGGCGCGCAATTTGGCGTTTGACCTCGGCTTGCGCGGCAAATTGATCAACCAATTTGTGAGAATTGCCAAAGGGCTGTACCAAGCCTTTGTGGATTCCGATGCCAGTTTGGCGGAAATCAACCCGTTGGTTGTGACCGGCGAAGGGAAACTGCTGGCGGTTGACGGCAAAATGGTGCTGGATGACAGCGCCCTCTATCGTCACCCCAATTTGGAAGCGATGCGCGATGTGCAGGAAGAAGATGAATCGGAACGCCTTGCCCGTGATGCCGGTCTCAGTTTCGTGAAGCTTGATGGCGAAATCGGCTGTATGGTCAACGGTGCAGGCTTGGCGATGGCGACGATGGATATTGTGAAACATTACGGCGCAGAACCCGCCAATTTCCTCGACATCGGCGGCGGCGCGAAAGCCGATAAAGTGGCGGCGGCACTGCGCATCATCCTCTCCGACCCCAAAGTGAATGCGGTGCTCTTCAACATCTTCGGCGGTATCACCCGCTGTGATGAGGTGGCAAACGGCATTTTGGAAGCATTGCAGGAAGTGAAAACCGACATCCCCATGGTTGCTCGGTTGGTTGGAACCAATGAAGAAGAAGGGCGCGCGATTTTGCAGGCTGCCAACTTCCCCAGTGCGCAGTCTTTGGGTGAAGCGGCACAGATGGCGGTTGCGATGGCAAAAGGAGGGCAAGCATGAGCATTTTAGTTGGCAAAGATACCCGGCTGGTGGTGCAGGGCATCACCGGGCGCGAAGGGAATTTCCACACCCAGCAGATGATTGAATACGGCACAAATGTGGTTGCCGGTGTGACCCCCGGAAAAGGTGGCGAGTGGACACTCGGCGTGCCCGTGTTCGACACGGTGAAAGAAGCGGTGGAGACGCAGGGCGCGAACACGTCCATCATTTACGTCCCCGCCCGTTTTGCCGCCGATGCGATTATGGAAGCCGCAGACGCCGGGATTGAGCTGGTCATCTGCATCACCGAAGGCATTCCCGTGCTGGACATGGCGCGGGTGCGAACTTTCCTCGACCAGAAAGACACCCGCCTCATCGGACCGAACTGCCCCGGACTCATCACCCCGGGCGAAGCCAAAGTTGGCATTATGCCCGCGCAGATTCACAAACCGGGCAAAGTCGGGCTGGTCAGCCGCAGCGGGACGCTCACCTATGAAGTGGTGCAGGCGCTCACCGACCTCGATTTGGGGCAAAGTACCGCCATCGGCATCGGCGGCGACCCCATCATCGGCACGAATTTCATCGACGTGCTGCAACTGTTTGAAGCCGACCCCGACACGGAACACGTGGTGCTCATCGGTGAAATCGGCGGTACTGCCGAGCAAAAAGCGGCGGAATACATCGCCAAACATATGAGCAAACCGGTCACGTCATTCATCGCCGGGCGCACCGCCCCGCCCGGAAAACGGATGGGACATGCCGGCGCTATCATTCAAGGGGGCGAAGGGACTGCCGCCGAGAAAATCGAAGCGTTGGAAGCCGTTGGTGTGAAAGTCGCCACCCTGCCCACCGAAGTAGCGCAGTTGGTGAAAGAAAGTATGGGCTAATCTCCCGTTTACAATACCACAGGGGCACGATGCATCATCGTGCCCCTTTTTTGTAACTTGTCTCCGCCCCTACGATTCAATCGTTTATCCGCGCAAACTGACGTCCCCCGCCAGCACTTCTTCCACCCGTCCATCGTCCAGCCGAACCAGCAGCGCGCCGGTGGCGGAAACACCCTCCGCCCGCCCGGCGAGCAATCCGCCCGGTGTCTGCACCGAAATGGTTTTCCCCAGCGTTTCCAGCCGTCCGCGCCATTCCTCCAACGGCGACGCCCCGTCTTTCAGTGCCAAATATCGCGCTTCCACCTGCGAAACATAATTTCGCAGCAGCGCCGCCCGCGATACAGGCTTGCCGGTAATCGTTTGCAGGCTGGTGGCGGTCTCCGCCAGCAGTTGCCCGTCAACCGGCGTCGACATCGCGCTGAAATCGAGGTTCACATTCAGCCCCATCCCCACAATCACCCAATCGAGCGCGTCCCCCGTGACGCTGAGTTCGGTCAAAAACCCCGCCAGTTTTCGCCCGCCGAGAACCAAATCGTTGGGCCATTTGATGCCCGCCGAAATTCCCGTGACGCTGTGGATGGCATCGGTGGCGGCGAGCGCACACAGCATCGTCAACCATTGGGCGCGGGTGGGCGGCAAAAAAGCAGGGCGAAACAGCAGCGACATCAGCAGGCTGCTGCGTGCGGGCGCGACCCACGTCCGTGAGAATCGCCCGCGTCCGGCGGTCTGTTCTTCCGTGATGACCAATGCCCCTTCGGGCGCGTTTTCCGCCGCCAGTGTCTTCAAAACTTCATTTGTAGATTCGATGGATTTAAAATAGGTGACGTGCTGCCCGAAAATCCGGGTCGGCAGGGCGGCTTTTATCTCTTCGGCATGATGGCTCATACGGTGTGTCCATCCTCCAACGCTTTTTTGAACATTTTGGTGAACCATTCAAAAGTGAAGGTCTCTTTTTGCATGGTGGCAATGGGCGCGACCCCGTTTTTGAGCATGCTGTAGCGGGTGGCAATGGCAACCGGACGCGCTTCCCGGCTGGTGAGCAGAATGGTGGGGATGGCTCCGCTCACGGCAACGACGGTGCGTGTCCATGTGGTCAGGTTCACCGTGCGCGAAAATTCGGTGGGGGTGGGCAACCCAATCACGGCGATGCGGTGTCCCGCGCGGCAAAAATCTGTGGTGAACTGCACCAACTGCGGCACGGTGTAATTTTCGGTGGGGAAGTTGAACGCGGTGGCAACCTCCGCGACGATGCCGTGCCAATAGACATCGTTGTCCACCGCCGCGATGCTGGGGACACCCGCTTTCGCCAGCGCGAGCAGGCGTGCCGCGGTATCGCCGGGGCGGACTTGCAGGTGTTGCAGGCGTTCCAATTGCAGGGTGAGCGTGGCGATGATTTCGCGCTCTTTCACCAACTGATTGTGCAGTTCCACGGGCACGGCAAGGGGTCCGAATTTAGCTTCCTGCTCTTCCAGAAAATTCAGATTTTTTTGATGAGCTTCCAACTGCCGTTGCAGCGCTTTGATGGTTTTTTGCTGATTTCGCATTTACGGATGATGCCGGGTTTCCAATCGGGCTAAAACCTGCTCCCACGTGACATTTCTGGTACTGAGTAGTACCAAAGTATGATACACCAAATCGGCAGTTTCATCCAATAACCGGTCATCACTTTGCGCCAGCGCGGCGATGATCACTTCTGTGGCTTCCTCCCCGACTTTTTGCGCCGCTTTTTGCGGGTTGTCGAGCAGATAATTGGTATATGAATCCGGTTTCGGGTTTTCTTTCCGGTCTTCGATTATTTTCGTGAGGGTGTTGATGAAATTCGACATAAGGTATCCTCTGGAATATAGCGGGCAGTTTTCAGCGATTAGTTTTCAGCTTTCAGCCAACTGCTGATTACCGATAACTGAAAACTGAAAACTGAAAACTGAAAGCTACTACAACACAATCATCGCTTCCCGTTCTGCGCCGACGGAAACAAATGCCAGCGGCGTGCCCGCCAGCGTTTCAATTCGTTTCAGGTATGATTTGGCATTTTCGGGCAAATCATCCCAGCGGCGAACATCGGTGGTCGGTTCATCCCAACCCGGGTGAGTTTCAAAAATGGGTTCCACCGTTTCCAGCGTTGCCGTATCGGGGACGTAATCAATCAGCGTGCCGTCCGGCAAACGGTAGTGAGTGCAGATTTTCAGTTCCTTCATCCCGTCCAGTACATCCAATTTGGTAATTGCCAGCCCGGTGAACCCGTTGAGGTAGCCGGCAAAACCAATCGCCACCCCGTCGAACCAGCCGCAGCGTCGGGGGCGACCGGTGGTTGCGCCGTATTCGTTGCCCTTTTCCCGCAGAAAAGTGCCGTTTTCATCGAACAATTCGGTGGGGAAGGGACCTTCGCCCACGGCGGTGCTGTACGCTTTCACCACCCCGTAGACCTGATTGATGCTGTTCGGCGGCAATCCCGCGCCGCTGGGGGCGAAGCTGGCGGTGGGGTTCGATGAGGTCACGTAGGGGTAGATGCCCCAATCCAAATCGCGCATCACGCCGAGTTGCCCTTCCAGCAGAATGGATTTTTCACTGCGATAGGCGTCCCGCACCATCGGCAGAACATCCACAATGCGATGTCCCAGCGCGTCGCGCCACGCCATGCATTCCTCAAAAAGGACGTTCAGCGACAGCGGCTCGCCGCCAAAGTGGGTGATTTCGCGGTTGGCGTTTTCCAGCGCGGGGCGGAGTCGTTCTTTCAGCCAATCGGGGTGGAGCAAATCGCCGAGCCGGAGTCCCCGCCGCGCGCCTTTGTCGGCATAAGCGGGACCGATGCCCCGTTTTGTGGTGCCGATTTTCTTCTCCGCGCGGGCGGATTCCTGCAAACCGTCCAGTATTTGATGATAGGGCATGACCATCTGCGCCCGGTTGCTGATGAAAAGGTTTTCGGTGGAGACGCCTGCCTGCGCCACCCCCGCCATTTCATCCAGCAAACTTTGCGGGTTGACCACCGCGCCGGTGCCGATGATGTTGACGGTTTTCGGGTTGAATATCCCCGACGGAACCAGATGCAGTTTGAAGGTGCCGAAATCGTTCACCACGGTATGCCCGGCGTTGTCGCCGCCCTGAAAACGGATGACCATATCGGCGCTTTGCGCCAGATAATCCACCACCCGACCTTTGCCTTCGTCGCCCCATTGCGCGCCTACAATTGCTGTCACAGACATAGAAATACCTCCGGTGTTATTGTCACTGGTCATTTGTCATTTGTGAAAACGTGATACGTGATTTGATAAATGGAACGGCAATTTACCTCACGTGTCACGCCTCACGTATCATATTAAAAAAGCAACTGACCGCGCCGGTGTGGCAGGCGGGTCCTGCCGGATGGACTTTCACCAGCAGGGCGTCGCTGTCGCAATCATAAAAAAGCTCGACCACTTTTTGGGTGTTGCCGCTGGTGGCGCCTTTGTGCCACAATTCCTGCCGCGAACGACTCCAGAACCATGTTTCGCCTGTTTCCATAGTCAACCGCAGCGATTCCGCGTTCATCCACGCCAGCGTCAGCACTTGCAGCGTGTCGGCATCTTGCACAATCGCGGGGATGAGTCCCGCATCATTCCATTTGAGGGGGGGAAGTTTTTTTTCAATTACCAATTACCAATCTCCAATTACCAATCACTCCACCGGGCGGATGTGAATCCCCTGTGCCCGCAGATAGTCTTTCACTTCGGCGATGGTGAGTTCTTTGAAATGGAACAGACTGGCGGCGAGAGCGGCGGCGGCGTGCCCCTCGGTGAAGGCGGCGGCAAAATGTTCGAGCGCCCCCGCGCCCCCCGACGCGATGACGGGGATGGAGACGGCATCGGCGATGGCGCGGGTCAGCGCCACATCGAAGCCTGCTTTCGTGCCGTCGGCGTCCATGCTGGTGAGCAAAATTTCGCCCGCGCCGCGCGATTCGCATTCCCGCGCCCATTCGACGGCGTCAATGCCGGTGCGCTGCCGCCCGCCGTGGGTGGTGATTTCCCACGCCGCCGAGTCGGTGTCCACCCGGCGCCGCGCATCAATTGCCACCACAATGGCGTTGCTGCCAAAAGCGCGCGCCCCTTCTGTGATGACCGCCGGTCGTTTGACCGCCGCCGTGTTCAGGCTCACTTTATCTGCGCCGGTGGAAATGATGGCGTGCATGTCATCCACGGTGCGGATACCGCCGCCCACGGTGAACGGGATGAACACCGATTCTGCCACTTGCCGTGCCATGTCCAGCGTCAACCCGCGCCCTTCATGCGAGGCGTTGATGTCCAGAAAGACCAGCTCGTCCGCACCGGCATCGCTGTATGCCCGCGCCTGCGCCACCGGGTCGCCCGCATCGCGCAGGTTGAGAAAGTTGATGCCTTTCACCACTCGACCATTTTTTACGTCTAAACAGGGGATAATTCGTTTGGCTAACATATTTCAGGTTTCAGGTTTCGGGTTTCGGGTTTCGGGTTTCAAGTCTGACTTGAGACTTTGGACTTGAGACCTGAAACTTGGGACTTGAAACTAAATGAGTCCTTTCGCCCGGGCAAACAACACCCCCAACATCAACGAGCCGTCAGGGGTGCGATTGTCCAGTATCAATTTCAGTACATCGGCTACGGGCATTTCCACCACATCCACTTCTTCATTTTCATCCAGATGACGTGCGCCCGTTTGAACCAAATTCTTGGCGAAAAAGAGCCAGCCGCCGGTGGTGATGCCGCCGGGGAATTGATTGTAAAAAGTCAGCGGTTCGATGTGCCCGGCGCGATAGCCCGTCTCTTCTTCCAACTCCCGCGCTGCCGCGGCGATGAAATCTTCGTCGCCGTTCACCCGCCCGGCGGGCAGGTCGAAGATGATTCCCTTCACCCCGTGGCGATATTGGCGGGTCAGCAGCAATTTGCCGTCATCGGTGAGGGCGACCACCGCCACGGCGTGCCGTCCGCCGTCCACCAGAAAATGCTGATAGCGCCGCCCGTCATCGGGATGTTCCAGCGTGTCGGCAATCACCCGCAGGTAGGGATGCTTCAGTAGAAATTTTGAGGCAACGACTCGCCACGGTTTCGGGGGTATCATTATTTCGCCGCTTCCAGCGCTTCCGGCAGGGTGAACGCGCCGGCATACAGCGCCCGTCCGATGATCAGCCCTTCGATTTTATCCCCGCCGGCTGCCGCCTGACGGACATCGTCCAATGTGGCGACGCCGCCGGAAAGGATCACGCTCAAGCCGGTTTCCGCGGCGAGTTGCTGGCTGGCGGCTAAATTGATGCCCGTCAGCGCCCCGTCGCGGCTGATGTCGGTGTGCACTACTGTGGTGACGCCCATTGCCTGAATTTCTTTGCCAAAATTGATGGCGGTGACATCGGATGTTTGCTGCCAACCGTGGGTGGCAACCATGCCGTCGCGCGCATCAATGCCGACGATGATTTGTTCGGGACCAAACCAGCCTAGCACATCGGGCAGTTGGCGCAACCGTTCCACGGCGAAGGTTCCCAGCACCACCCGCGAAACGCCCATATTCAACACATATTCAATATCGGCGAAGGTGCGCAATCCGCCGCCAACCTGCACGGGGATGTCCACGCGGTCAACAATGGCTTGAATCGCATCGTCGGTGGCAGTATCCCCGCTGGGGTCGTCGAATGCGCCATCTAAATTGACCACGTGCAACCATTGCGCCCCCTGTTCCTGATAGGCGGCGGCGACTTCGGCGGGGTCGTCGCTGTAAATGGTTTCCTTGTTGGGGTCGCCATGCAACAATCGCACACAGTTCCCACGTCGAATATCAATAGCAGGAAAAATAATCATGAATTCACTCCTCTCAATGCCTCCGGTTGGTCTGGTGATGCACCAGTGTTGCAAAATTTTTCAATATTTGTAATCCCACCCGCTGGCTTTTTTCCGGGTGGAACTGAATACCGTAAATATTTTCCCGACACACGGCGCTGGGAAAGTGTGTGCCGTAATCGGTGCGGGCGATGATGTGCGCGGCGTTTTTCGGCTGGCAAAAATACGAATGGGCAAAATAAGCGAAACTCTGCGCGGGCACGTCCGCCAGCAGCGGGTGGTCGTTTTCCGGTTCGATTTGATTCCAGCCCATATGCGGCACGGTCAATCCCTGCGGAAACCGGGTGACGCGACCGGGGATTAATCCCAAACCGGTGTGTGTGTCCATTTCGTCACTTTCATCGAACAATAATTGCATGCCCACACAAATGCCGAAGAACGGTTTGCCCGCTTCCGCCGCCCGCAAAAGGGGCGATTCCAGCCCGCGCTGGCGCAAATTTGCAATCGCATCGCCAAACGCCCCGACCCCGGGCAACACCACTGCATCGGCGGCATCAATATCGGCGGGATTGGCGGTGATGGGGGCATCAACCCCCACCGCGGCAAAGGCTTTTTGCACGTTGCGGAAGTTTCCCACCCCATAATCTACAATTACCAGTGATGTTGTGTTGATCATACGCACATGATAATGGAAAGTGTCAAAGATGCAAAGTTTCAGTGCGGTATCCGTCCGAAGGTCAAAAGAGTTTTCGCCCCAGCGCATCGAAGGCGGCGCAGGGGAATTTTGCGGCGGGCGATTGCGCAAATTCGGCGGCGAGCATGCCCCATACCACCACATCGCGCGGGGTGTTGTTCACGCCCATATACGCTTGCCGAAGCGTCCCTTCCCGCGTGAAACCGAGCTTTTCCGGCACGCGGGCGCTGCGCACGTTGGCAGGGGCGCACCGAATTTCCACGCGGTGAGCATTTTCCACCGTGAAGGCAACACGGGTCAGCGCGGCGCTCAATTCGGTGGCGTAGCCTTTGTTGATTTGCGCCATATGTATCCAGTATCCAATTTCCAGCACGCCCGCGCCCTGCCGGAAATGCAATCCGCACCCGCCCCACACTTCGGTTTCATCCGGGTTAAAAATACCGAAGGCGAAACTTTCGCCCGCGTCAAACCGGCTGCGCGAGCCGCGGATGTATTTCAGTTGCTCTTGCAGGGAGAGCGATTCTTTTGCCCAGGGCATCCATCGTTTTAAATGAGGGTAACTTTCAATTTGCGCGGCGCGCGCCAGCGGGGCATCAGCGGGATTCCAGTTGCGCAGAATCAGCCGCGCCGTTTCAATGCGGTATGCCGGTCCCGGAATGGATTCGCTCGCCATTATTCGATGCTCCCTTTGGTGCTGGGGATTTGCCCGCGCAGTTGCGGGTCAATTGCCACCGCCTGATTCAACGCTCGCGCCAATGCTTTGAAAAGCGCTTCAGCGCGATGATGGTCGTCCGTGCCTGCCAAAAGCCGCGCGTGCAGATTGAGTTTCGCCGCGTGCGCCAGACTTTCAAAAAAATGGGGAATGAGCGTAGTTGCCATCTGCCCGATGTGTGGGGTGGAAAAAGTGCCATCGAACACAAAATATCCCCGCCCGCCGATGTCCACCGCCACCAGCGCCAGCGATTCATCCATCGGCACAATCGCGTGCCCCATGCGGGTGATGCCGCGCTTCTCGCCGAGCGCCTGCGCCAGCGTTTGCCCCAGCACGATGCCCACATCTTCCACTGTGTGATGCGCGTCGATGTGCAGGTCGCCTTTGGCGCGCACGGTCAGGTCGAAGCGGGCATGGCGCGCCAGCGCGTCGAGCATGTGGTCTAAAAACCCGACGCGGGTGGCAATATCTGCCTGTCCGCTGCCGTCCAAATTCAGGGTGATGGTGATGTCCGTCTCTTTCGTTTGGCGGTGAACGGTGGCGGTGCGATTGTTGGTAATCGGTAATTGGTTATTGGTCATCTGTCACTCATAGGATGCTTGTTATTTGTGATACGCTGAAACACGAAGGTGAGAAGGTGTGCCGGTGAGAATGTGAGACCGGCAACTTTGAACTTGAAACCTGAAACTTCAAACTTGCAACGTCCGCAGCTCATCCGGCGATTCAATCACCGCATCCGCGCCGAGCGTTTCAAATTGCGCGCGCAGGGCGGCGGGGTCGAGGGCGGTTGCCAGCACGCCGATGGCGATATATCCGGCGGCTTTGGCGGCGCGGATGTCGTCCGGCGTGTCGCCGATGTATGCGCACCGGGCGGGCGCGGGGGTCAGCCGTTGTGCCGCTTCGCGCAGACTCCACGGGTCGGGTTTGCCCTGCGCCCCCGCCGCAACCACATCGTCATGGGTCACCATCGCCCGAAAATACGGGGTGAAGCCGAGCCGGTTCAGGGTGAAATCGGCTTCGGCGCGGGGGCGACCGGTGGCGATGGCGAGCGGCATTTTTTCCGCCAGCGTTGTCAGCGTTGCGAGGGCAATCAGCGGCGTTTCGGCGGTGATGACGCCCGCTTCCCGCACGATGATGGGTTTTTCGCCGTAAATCTCGGCGAACAGCGATTCGCCCAGATAGATTTCCTGAAAAATGCGCCGGATGAGATTCTCTTTTCGCAAATCCCCGCGCGAAAAAACCATGTGGGCGTTTTTCCGCGCCAGGGCGATTTTCAGCCCGTCCAACCCGCCACCGGCATCGGCGACGGCGTTCGCCAGCGCGGGTACATCTTTTTTCGTGCGCAACTCGGCGATGGAGGCGGGGGCTTTGCCGCGCATGCACATCTCCAGATACGCCATCATCGTGGTCACCCGGCGGTGCAGGGGGAGGGTTGGGGCATTCATCGGCGGGAGCATGTCCAAAAAATAGGTGATGAACGCCGCCGTCAAGTCCCAATCGTTGTTGAATCCCCCCGCGTTTTTCAGAACGGCGACATCATCGGGGGTGAGCAGGGGTGTGCCGTTGGCGGGCAGGCGCAATCCCTGCGCAAAATAAATGTCCACCGTGCGGATGATGGCGGCGCGATACGAGCGGGAAACGTCCACCAGCACGCCATCCATATCGAAAATCAGGGCGTCGATTTGGTTTAGGGGTTCAGGTTTCAAGGTTATATCCGTCCCAAGTTTCAGGTTTCAAGTTTCAAGTTTCAGGTTTCAGGTCTTCACGCTTCACGCTTCACGTATCTCCGCCAGCGTGTCCAGCAATCGCTGCATATCCTCCGGCTTGCCGATGCCGATGCGCAAATGTCCGTGCAACCCCGACGGGGTGTAATTGCGCACCAGAATCCCCTGCCGTTTGAGCGCGGCTTGCACCCCTTCGGCGGTGCGCCCTCCACCGACTTTCATCAGCACGAAGTTGCTCCGGCTGGGGTACGGGTGCAGCCATTCGATGGCGGCGATGTCCTGCAAAAATTGGTCGCGCGCGGCGACGATTTTTTGCACGGTGTCCATCAGGTAATCCAAATCTTGCAGCGATGCCAGCGCGGCAGCCTGCGCCGGCGCATTCGCGTTGTACGGCGATTTCACCCGCCACATCAGCTCGGCGAGGGGGGCGGGGAAGATGCCATAGCCCAGCCGCAGCCCCGCCAATCCCGCCCATTTACTGAAGGTGCGCAGCACAATCAGGTTGGGATATTTGAGCGTCAGCGGCGCGGTATTTTGTCCGCAAAATTCGGCGTAGGCTTCGTCCCACATTATCAGGATGGGCAGTTTGAGCAGCCGTTCCAGCGTTTCCATGGGGGTGATGCTGCCGTCGGGGTTGTTGGGCGAGGTGAGAAACAGAACTTTCACGCGCGGATTGTCCGCCACCGCCTGTTCGATGGCGGGCACGTCGAGCGAAAAATCGGCGCAGCGCGGCACGTCAATGACCTCGGCGCGGTTCAGGCGGGCATTGATGGGGTACATCCCGAAGGTCGGCGGGGTGTTGATGATGGCGTCGCCGGGGTTGATGACCAACCGCAGCAGCATATCAATCACTTCATCCCCGCCACTGCCCACAATGATATTTTCGGCGGGGACGGAAAGATACGCGCTCAGCGCGTCCCGCAGGTGACGCGCGGCGGGGTCGGGATAAATGTGGGGGAACGGGAATTGCGCCAGCACGGCTTTCACGCGCGGCGATGCGCCGTATGGGTTTTCGTTGGCGTCCAGCTTGACGATTTTTTCGGCGGGAATGCCCAATTCTTCCGCCAGCACCTCAAACGGCGCCACGGGTTTGTAGGGGGTGAGCGCGTCAACATCGGCGCGAACGATGTTCTTCAGGCTGAAATTTTGCATGGGTCAAACCTCTTTGTTGAGCGGGTGTGCCGTCACACTTTCACACCCGCCCACTCTCTCACCTGCTCATTTCCGCACCCGCACCGAATTGGCGTGCGCGGTGAGTCCTTCCGCTTCTGCCAGCCGTTGTGCGGCGGGTGAAATGGCTTTCGCTTCCGCCGCCGACAGCCCGAACACGCTGATGATTTTGGTGAAATCGCGCACGTTGAGCGGGCTGGCGAACCGTGCCGTCCCCATGGTGGGCATAACGTGGGT
>CAZMXX010000072.1:0-12633 GCA_964570315.1 uncultured Anaerolineaceae bacterium
GAGGTGAAACGCACCATTTCCTGCCAATGTAAAAATACGTTCCCGACCGAATTCAGCAGGGCGACATCATTCAATTGCGAGACATCGTTGCGCAGTTGGGTCAAATTTTCATCAACCAGCGCAGATTGCGCGTCCAATGTAGCGGCGAGGTTTTCCCGTCGGGTCACCGTTAATACGCGGATGCGTTCCAGATTTTTATTGTACGTCTCCGCGCTAGTGAGCAATTGTTCCAATGCCGCCACATTGGTGGAGTGGTCAACATCTTCCTGCTCCATCTCCGTCAGCCTCTGCTTCAGGGTGGTATATTCATTTTGATACAGTTGGAAGTCATCCATATTCCCATCAGTGATGAAATGCAGCGCATGAAAACGCATCTGTTCGGTTTTTTGCAGAATATCCGCCGCGTCACGCTGCTCCACCGATAGATGTTCCGTCATCAACGTGACGGTGTTGTTGATGCTATTCAAACGCTCCAAAGCAACAACACCGACCACCACCATCAACAGCAGTATCAGCGCGAAACTTGCCATCATTTTGGTGCCGAGCCTAAAATTAGCGAATATGTTTGTCATGTACGTCCTCCCGGTTTCACTGGAACCAGATTTTTTTGTCATACCGTTTCCTGAACAACCAACCGCGCATCGGTCAACATTCTGTAGCCGTCCAAAACAATGACGGTTTCGTCGGTGACACCCTGCACATAATCCGCTTTAAATCCCGATAAAGTAGCCGGGGGCGGTTGCAATGTGTCCACCGCAAGCGACCGGACGCCCAAAACGCTGTCAACCGCCATCCCAAACGTCATCGCATTGTTTGAGATGAGCAATACCGTCCGCAAAGGCGTCTCGGCATGTGCGGGCATTTCAAACAGCGTTTTCAAATTGATGATTGAAAAAATTTGCCCGCGAATGGCGACGATGCCCATCACAAACGGGGGGGTACACGGCACGGGGGTGATGTCCCGCAAAATGAACACATCCTCCAAAAATTCCACCGGCAGCGCATAGGTTTCGCCCGCCAGCGTGAAATAGAGGGCATCCACGGTATGGTGTGATGCGTCGTCCGTGACCACCCGCCGGGCAAGGGTTCGCGCGCGGGCGCGCAAAATGTCTCTGACGGTTTTTCGGGTCGTTTTTTCGATTTGGGCTGCTGTATCAGGCATGGGTTTCTCGCTATTGTGACAATAAATTTTCGGTCATCTGCCGCAATGCGTCGGCGATCAATTCATCCGACCCCGGCAACGGGGTGTTGGGGGCAAGATCGTGCAAAAGTTTCCGCAAAATCCGATATTGCCGCCGTGCCGCCTCAACGTCTCCCCAACGGCGATATAAATTCCCCAACGAAAAATGCGCCATCACAAAATCCTGGTCTAAAAATACGGCGCGTTTCAGCGCATCTCGCGCCGCCGCTTCCTCTTTTTTCGCCAGCAGAATTATTGCCAGCAGATAATGATACAGCGGATTCACTTTGTCGCGCGCAATTGCCCGCTGACACCATGCTTCGGCGGCGGCGAGGTCTTTCCGATTGGCGTGGGCGTACACCAGCAATTGCAGCGCCTCCGGGTGGGTGGTCAACGCGCCATCATCGGCAGAGAGAAAGTTTTCCAGCAGTGCCGTGGCGGCGGCATAGTTTCCGCGATGGTACGCGGTGAGCGCCTGCCGCATCACCGCCGATTCCGGCGACGTGGCAGCGTGCAATTTCGCGCGCGCCGGTTTTTCGGACGCAATTTTTTTGCCGGAACGCTTCCGCTCGGTTTTTGTGCGGGCGGATGCCGCTTCCTGTGCCCGCGCGCTCGGCACTTTCCGAAAACATACCGTCGAGCCGGTATTCAATCTGAGCAATGATGGCAACGCCACGTGCGGGGCTTCGGCGGGGCTGACCAGCAGATAGCCGCCGGGCGCGAGCGTCATTTCCATCTTCCCGATGATTTCCGCGTTGGTCTGCGCCGAAAAATAGATGAGCACATTCCGGCAGAGTATCACATCAATATCAACCAACCCTTTCAGAAAAGAAGGGTAAACATCCGCCACGAGGTTAAACGGGAAAAATGTGACCATCCGCCGAATTGCGGGCACAATTTGATGCCGGTCGTCAGCTACGGGCGAAAAATACTGCTCCCGATACCCGGCGGGCAATTGCCGAAACGACCAATCCCGATAGATGCCCGTTTTGGCGCGTTCAATCGCCGCTTCGTTGATGTCGGTGGCGAAGATGTGGGCGCGCCATTTCGGCGGCAGTATCTGCCGCAACAAAATTGCCACGGAATACGGCTCTTCGCCGGTTGATGCGGCAGCGCACCAGACTCGCACCTCACGCTGTTCACGCCGGTGACCGGCGAATATATCGGGAAAAATTTTGGTGCGGAGGGCATCGAAACTTTTCGCATCCCGAAAGAAATATGTTTCGCCGACAGTGAGATGTTTCGCCAGCACCGCAATCTGCGCGCGGGAAAGGGGCATTGAGAGCAGCCACGCCGCGCAAGCGTCCACGTCATCGAAACCGAATTCTTTTGCCGCCGGGGTGAGCCGCGCAATCAAATCGTGGTGGCGGTTCGGCGGGAAGACAATTCCCAGCACTTCTTCGATTCGCCGGCTTAATTGCGTCCAAATCGCGGCGGGAACTTTTTCCGACATCAGTGGTCATCCCTTTCCGCACCCATCAACACCGCCAAATCATCCGGCGGCACCTCCGGCACTTCCAGCGAAGGGATTGCCTCCAGATTGCACAGATACACGGCTTCGCCATGATGCTCCAGCACACCCTGAAGGATTTTTGATTGAATTTGAACTTTCTGCGCCCGCATCACTTCAATCAACGGCGGTTCTAAAATATCCAGCACGGCATCCACCAAAAATGCCGCCATCGTTTCGCCGGTTTGCACCAAGATGAGCCGGTCATTCAACCGAATCGGCGTTTCGGGCAATTTGAACCAGCGCCGCAAGTTGAATACCGGAACGATGTCGCCGTGCAAATTGATGACGCCCTCCATCACCGGCGGGGAATCGGGCACGGGAACGATGTCCACCACCCGCAACACCCGTTGAACGGATTCGAGCGGCAAGGCGTAGGTGCGGTTGTCCAGTTGAAACATCAAATAGCGATATTGCGAATCCATATTCTGCCCACAAGTGCATATTTTCTCACTCCATACATTATACGCCGAAAGTCGCCTGCATTTCCATAAACCCCACGTAAAGATTTCTACCGAATTTCACAATCAAAATTGAACAGATGCCCATCTGCGGGTATAATATCCCGAAATACGCGCAATTATTGAGTTCAATATGTCCGATTCCCTCAAATCTCAGGCAGAACGGATTGTCTCTGTCATCAATCAAGAATTATCGCAAGCGGATGCCGCCACTGAAAACGACGCGAACCGCCGGGCAACGGCGCTGTTCAATCGGCTGATGGGTTCCATCAGCGATGTGGATTTGCAGGCGGCGGCAAACCGGGTGGCGGAGCTGAAAGCGGCACATCCGGACGCAACCGTCGACGAGCTGGTGCGGCGACTCATCAAGCAGAAAACGCAGCGCACTGCCACCATCGGCGCGGCGACCTCCGGCGCGGGGCTGGTTCCGGGCATCGGCACTGCCACCGCGCTGATTGTCGGCACGGCGGCGGACATCAGCGCAACTTTCAAATTGCAGGCGGAGTTGGTGCTGGAGATTGCCCATGTGCACGAATATCCCCTGGCGGAAGACGAGAAGCGGCGGCTGGTGCTGCTCATCACCGGGTTGAGCGCGGGGGCACGTTCGCTGGCGCAAAAAGCGGGGCAACGCGCGAGCGTGAAAATCGGCGAAGCTTTTGCGGAAAAAGCGGTGCTGAAAGCATTGCCCGTGGTCGGCATCATCGCCTCGGCGGGGACGAACGCCCTTGCCACATACATCATCGGGCAGCGGGCGGACGCTTATTTCCGGCTGGGGGAAGCGGGTCTGCAAAGCTGGCAAGACAGCCTGCGCGCCATCAGCGGGGTGGATGAACGAGACATCGCCCGCTGGCTGGCGGCGCAAAAGGATGCCGCCGGCACCATGGTCGGGGAAGCGGGCGCGGCGGTCGGTGAGCAGGTGCGGCGCACCACCGAGGCAATCGCCGCCACGAGCGTCAAAGCCGCCCAAACGCAAATGCGCTGGACGCAGAAATTTTGGCGGTCGGTATTCCGGGGCATCAAGCGCATCGCCGGAATTTTCCTCTCACCATTTAAAATGATGCAACGTTTTCACACTTCAACTCGTAAAGATTAATGGTATCACATTCACATTCCACAAAAGGAGGATATTATGAGCGATTCATTAACCGGTCAGGGCGGCGCACTGCCCCCCAAACTCGACACCACGGTGGAGCATGTTCAAACGGAGTTTCAGGGCACAGCGGGGCGCATCAGCTACCGCATCGATGGCACGACCCTGCAAGTGGTCACCATTCAACTCGAACCCGGCGAGGTCGTCTATTCCGAATCGGGCGGGATGAGCTGGATGAGCGCCAATGTGGAAATGAAAACCCACAGCGGCGGCGGGCTGGGGAAAATGCTCAAGCGGGCTTTCTCCGGCGAATCGTTATTCATCACTGACTTTTTCGTCAACAAAGGCACGGGGATTGTGGCATTCGCCAACGAATTTCCGGGCAAAATCATCCCCTTCGATTTGGCGGCGGGGCAAAGTCTGATTATGCAAAAGGACGCATTCATGGTCGCCGAAAAGACCGTCGATTTGGACATCCATTTTCGCAAAAAACTGGGAACCGGATTCTTCGGCGGGGAAGGGTTCATCATGCAACGCGCCACGGGTCCCGGCTTGGTCTTCGCCGAATTGGACGGGGAAGTCGTGGAATACAATCTGGAAGCGGGGCAAGTGCTGAAAGTGGATACCGGTTACGTGGCAATGTTTGAACCGTCGGTGAAATTTGACGTGACGATGGTCAAAGGGTTCCGCAACATCATTCTGGGCGGCGAAGGGCTGTTCCTGGCACGCCTCGAAGGTCCGGGGCGGGTCTGGCTGCAAACTATGCCAATGACCAAACTGGCGAACAAGATTCTGCAATATATGCCCAAAGCAGGCGGTGGTTCCGGCGGCTCCGGGGGTTTCAATGTGAACCTCGGCGATTTGTTGGGAGGCTGAGGTGGGTGTGATGGAACTTTCGCTGCCGGTGCTGCTTTGCGCCCTCCCGGTGGCGTTCATTGTGGGCGGCGGGGTGGTGCTGGGGCTGCTCAAGCTCGGCGTCATCGGCAGTTATTGGCTGAAGGGGGATACAGTCGAACCGGGAGGAACGTACACGCTGAATCAGAGCAAAGATGTCGCTGACGATGAATAGAAACGAAAAGCCCGTCGAAATTGACGGGCTTTTTTGATGCGCGGCATCATCGAATTTTAACAATTGTCATTGCGAGCGCAGCGAAGCAATCGCCACCGTTGCACACGGGGATTGCTTCGGCGCGGTGCGCCTCGCAATGATATCCGAATTTCAACCGATTTCCTGCGGCAAAAACCACTGCCGCATGGCGTACAGTGAAAATCCGAGCCGGTTAAAGAGCGAAAATCCCATCGGGGTGGCGTAAATCAATCCCAAATCACACCCGCCCTGATGCGCGTCATGCAGAATGTAATTCAGCAACGTGGTCGCCAATCCGCGCCGCCGAAAATTATCGAGCGTCGCCAAATGCCACACGCTGGCGACGCCATCGGCGCACACCAACGTGCCGCACGCCACCGGCACGCCATCATCCGCAAACCCGATGTAATGCCGCAAGCGTTCATTGTGCAGGTGGGTGGACGGATACAACAGCATCACTTCTTCGGGGGTGTAATCATACACGGCGCGCAAAACGGAATAGAATGCCGTCAAATCGGGGACGGTGGACGCCCTGATGATGTCGAAATCGGCGCGGGCGGCAACATTGTCCGGCAAATTTTCCGATGCCACCACCGGCTGCGGGGGCAGGGGTTGGTAACGGCGGGTGGAAAGATATTCCGTGCCGTCGGGGACGCGGTGCTCTTCCAAACTGACGGCATACATGGTGTGCCGGGTATTGAAAAACGCCGCTGCATCTGCCAATGATTCGTCGGTCAACCCGGTCAGGCGCAGGGGAATGAAAAAGTTGAACGTGGGCAAATCGGTGCCGGTGTACCCCAGCACATAATCGTCATTGCGCTCCACTTCCCCTTCGCCGGAAAGTTCCGCCAGCGTGAGATGGGCTTCGATGGCGTGTTTGTCCAATCGTTGGCGTTGTTTGTCATCCATAGATGAAGTTACTCCTTCGTATTGAAATTATCCGCATCACGGAAGTGCCGTCAGTTGTTCCGCAAATTCCAACATTTTCCCGACCAGTTGGTCTACCACATAACTTTTGACGGTGAAAATCCGCTCGTTGCGGGTACGGCGCATCAACAGCGATTCCGCCGTTGTGCCGCCCACAATTTCCACAATGTGGCGGTGATTGTCCAGAAACTCGGTCAGCAGCGCCGCCCCGCCGACATGCTCCCGCTTCGCCACTGCCCGCCGATTGCGGGCATCCGCGTCCACGGCGGGCAACGGGTTGTCAATCTGGTTGAGCATCACCGGCAGAATGGTGAGCACATATTCCTGCCAGCCAATCAACTGTGCCAGCCCGTCGTGCGCGGAAATGTCGGTATCATCCAGCGTTTGGGTCAACGCCGTATCAGACCGTTGCGACACTGCTTGCCGCACCATTTCGGCAGCGTGATTCAAATCAGAAACTGCGGTGGCAACTGTATCCATTGGTTGTTTCCTCCGGATTTCCGAACAACTGCTCGCCCCTATTATGCCCCACTCTTGTCGGAAAAGCTATTTTTGGGTGTCGCCGCAAGCCGCCGTCACCCGCTTCCAAATTTCGGCGGCAACCTCGATTTTGGTCAGCAACGGCAGCGATTCCACCGTCCCGTCCGCGCCCAGCAGCGTCACCCGGTTGGTCTCCACCGCGAAACCCGCATCCGCGCGGGAGACATCGTTGGCAACAATCCAATCGAGCCGTTTGCGGGTGAGTTTGGCGCGCGCGTTTGCCAGCAAATCGTTGGTTTCGGCGGCAAAACCGACCACCACTTTGGGGAAGCCGGTCTCGGCGCGAAATGCCGCCACCCGCCGCAAAATATCGTCCGTGCGGGCGAGCGGCAATTGCAGGTCGTCATCGGTTTTTTTGATTTTCCGCGCGGCAACCGTGGCGGGGCGATAATCCGCCACCGCCGCCGCCATCACCAGCGCATCCGATTCGGGAATGGCTGCCAGCACCGCGTCGGTCATTTGGGCGGCAGTGTCCACCGCCACCAGCGACACCCCGTGCGGCACGGGCAGTTTCGCGGCGGAAATCAGCGTGACCGCCGCCCCCATATCGCGGGCGACTTCCGCCAGCGCATGCCCCATCCGCCCGCTGGAACGGTTGGTGAGGTAGCGCACCGGGTCGAGCGGCTCGCGCGTGCCGCCCGCCGTCACCACCACCCGCAACCCGCGCATGTCGCCGTGTCGCGCCAGCACCCAACGCGCCACATCCACAATTTCATCCGGTTCCGCCATCCTGCCGGAGCCGGTTCTCCCCGAAGCGAGCCGTCCGGCGGCGGGTTCCACCATCGTCACCCCCCATTCCATCAAACGCTGCACATTCCATTGGGTGGCGGGATGTTCCCACATATCGGTTTCCATTGCGGGCGCGATGAGCATCGGTTTGGATGTTGCCAGCGCAATGGAAGTGAGCAGATTATCGGCTTGCCCGTGCGCCATTTTGGCGATGGTGTTGGCGGTGGCGGGCGCAATCAGCAGCAAATCAATATTGTGCGATAAATCTATGTGCGGAATGTTGTCGCCCGGCGGGATGTCAAACAAATCGGTATAAATTCGCCGGTGGGTGAGCGCCTGAAACGTGAGCGGGGCGATGAACTTGGTGGCGCTTTCGGTCATCACCACGTCCACCACCGCGCCCGCCTGCGTCAACCGGCTGGCGATGGTGGCGGTTTTGTAGGCGGCAATCCCGCCGGTGATGCCCAGCACAATCCGTTTATTCTTCAAATTCGTCATGATTGGATACCCTTTTGGGGTGAGGATTGATTTCCCAGACCCGTCGCAGCCCTTCCAGCGTCAACCAGGGGTTGATGTATTGAATCACATCGGTCTCGGCGGCGATGGCGCGCGCCAACCCGCCCGTGGCAATCACCTTCATTTTCGCGCCCAATTCCTGCCGGAAGCGCGCCACCATCCCTTCCACCATGCCCACATATCCGAACAGCAACCCGCTTTGAATGGCGTGAATGGTATTTTTGCCGATGACGCTCGGCGGGGCGACCAATTCCACGCGGGGCAGTTTCGCCGTGCGCTGGAAGAGTGCATCGGCGGCGATGTTGATACCGGGGGTGATGGCGCCGCCCAAATAATCGCCATTCGCGGCAATGGCATCGAAGGTGGTTGCCGTGCCGAAATCCACGATGCACGCCGGACCGCCGTACAGGTGATGCACCGCCAGCGCATCAATGATGCGGTCGGCGCCCACCCCCGCCGGGTTATCCACCCGCAACGAAATGCCGGTGTGAATATCGTGCGTGACCAGCAGCGGCGTTTTCTCGAAATACCGTTCGCACATGCGGGTGTAGATTTTTGCCAGCGGCGGAACCACACTCGCCATACAAATGCCGTCAATATCGGCGGGGGAAAGATTGACGTGCCGGAAAAAACCCAGCACCATCATCCCGTATTCGTCGGGCATGCGGTTGCGGTCGGTTTTGATGCGCCAGTGATGCCGCAACATCTTTCCATCATACAACCCGATGAGCGTGTTGGTATTGCCCACATCAATTGTCAAAATCATAATTATCCTGTTGTCCTTCTGTTAAAAGTTCGTCCGGCGGCAGGGTGAAAAAGAAGGTTGTCCCGTGCCCCGGTTCGCTTTCCGCCCAGATTTTCCCGCCGTGCGCCTCCACAATGTGCCGGGCAATTGCCAGCCCCAACCCGGTGCCGGAGTGTCTTTCGGACACAAATTCCCCGCGCGAGCGGGCATCGTCCACTTTGAAGAAACGCTCAAAAACGCGCGTCTGCGCCTCCGGCGACATCCCGATGCCGGTATCGGCAACCGCCACACAGACCATCGCGGGGTCGTCGGCATCACCCAGCCGAATGGTCACGCCGCCGGTGTCGGTGAATTTTATGGCGTTGTGGATGAGATTGGTCAGCACCCGCGCCAACATCGCTTTATCCGCCAAAATTCGCACTTTGGAGGGCAGGGCGATTTCCAAAGAAAGGTTTTTCCGCGCGGCTTGTTCCTGCAACCGTTTCACAACTTTTTTGACCTGTTTGGTCAAATTGCACCCGACCAGTTTCAGCGGCATGCGCCCGCTTTCGATGAGGCTTAAATCCATCAATTCCTGATTAATCTGCATCAGCGCGTCGGTTTCATCCAAAATCTTCTCGGTCAGCACCGCCGCCATTTTTTTGTCCGATAACGCCCCATTCAGCAACGTTTCGGCGATTAATTGGATACCCGAAATCGGGGTGCGCAAATCGTGGGAAATATTTGCCACCAAATCGCGGCGCGCCCGTCCGAGGCGTTGCAGTTCACTCACGTCGCGGAAGAGGAGGAGCAATTGGAGCGACTCGGCGTTTTCAACGGTGGTCATCTTCACCCGAAAAACGCGGTCGTTCAAATTTAGCTGGTGGGTCATACTCAATGAACCGGCGAGCGTCTGTTCCGCCACGTCCGCCAATTGATAGTCATGCGTCCACTGCAGCAGGGTCGCCCCGGCTTCCGGCGCGCCGAAAATCGCTTCGGCAACGGGATTGTACCCCAGCACCCGCAACTGCGCATTGGTGAAAACCACCCCGTGCGTTTCCGCCGCCAAAAGGGCTTGATGCTGCGCGGCGAGCATGCCAAACCGGCGAGTCAATGTTTGCTGGGTCTGCGTCGCCCGCTGATAAGCGTCGTCCGCCCGCCGACGGGCGCGTTTTTCGGCGGCGTATTGCCAACCGAGCGCGCCCGCGAGCATCAGCGCGGCGGCAAAGAGAAACCATGGGGTCATGCTACCTCGAAGCGGTAGCCGATACCGCGCACGGTTAAAATATGTTCGGGATGGGATGGGTCGGCTTCGATTTTTTCCCGCAACCAGCGGATATGGACATCCACGGTGCGGGTTCCGCCGGTATAATCGTAGCCCCAAACTTTGGTCAACAGCAAATCTCTGGACAGCACCGCCCCTTGATTGCGGACGAGTTCCGCCAGCAAATCGAACTCTTTGTGGCTGAGCGAGAGGGTTTCATCGTCCCGCTGCACCTGCCGCGACACGAAATCAATCGTCAGCCCGCCGGCGGTCACTTTGTTGGCAAGCCCCGCTGAGGGTTTTCGGCGCAGAACAACGCGGATGCGCGCCAGCAGTTCGCCCAAACTGAAGGGCTTGGTGATGTAGTCATCCGCGCCGGAATCCAGCCCGATGATTTTGTCCATTTCGCCGGAACGCGCGGTGAGCAGAATGACGGGCGTTTCCACCCCCTCGCGGCGCAAAATCCGGCACACCGAAAGTCCGTCGAGTTCGGGGAGCATCACATCCAAAAGTATCAAATCCAGTTTCTCATCACGCCCCAATTCCAACCCGACTTTGCCATCGGTGGCGGTCACCAGCTTGTAGCCTTCGTTTCTCAAATTGTATGAAAGGGTCTCGATGAGCGTATTATCGTCTTCAACCAATAAAATCCGTACAGACATATCATTCCCTTGCGTGATGCGTGTTGGTTTTCCCTGCACAGATTTTACATTAAAAACGTTTTTTTTTATAATTACGGTACGCGGTGCGCTGAGCTTAAAGTGTCACCGGCAATTGGACAAAAGAAGGCTTTTGCGCTAAACTAGCAAGGTTGAAACGGAACAGTGCGTTCTGATAAAGGGCGTTTAGGCAGGAAAGTAGTTTAAGAAATAGCAGGAGGATTTCAAATTGGCTAACATCAAATCGGCGAAAAAACGGGCACGGCAAAATATCAAACGACGGCAACACAATCAGTATTACAGAACCACCGCCCGCACGTACATTAAAAAAGCGCGCGCCATGATTGCTGCCGGTGAGTTTGATTCTGCGGAAGAGGTTGTCCGCTTGGCAGAAAAAGCGTTGGATAAAGCCGCTCAGAAAGGCGTCATCCACGCGAACAATGCCGCTCGCCGCAAGTCTCGGTTGCAACTTTATTTGAACCGCGCCAAAGCAAACAGCGCGTAATTTCGGTACACGCAAACACACAAAAAGCGCCATTTCGGGCGCTTTTTTGTTGTCGAAAAATATTTTCAATTCCCGGACATCATCATGGTTCCCCGCATCTCCATCGGGAGCGAAAAAGTTGCCATTGCGGCAAGGGCTATCAGCAAAAACAGCACCGCCCACGGTATCATCGCCCGTCCGCTCTCCGATTGCCGCGCGAAAAGTTGCCGGGCGCGCGCGTCCAGCGCCCACAGACTGCTCCCCAGCCCCAGCACCACCACGGCGATTTGAATGGGCAACAAATTCGAGGCGGGCAACAACATCGCCAGCCGCCAATTGGGAACATCCCCCAACAGGGTGATGCCCCGTTCCAGTAGAAAGTTTTGGAAGGCGGGGATGATGGTGAGCGCGCCGGTGGCAAAATGGAAGCCATAATGCGCCACCCACACCGAAAATCCGAGGGGGATGGCGGCGGGCGCGAAACGGGTCAGAATGCGGGCAGGCGAAAATGGCTCGCCGGTGAATTTGACGCTGAGCCACGCCGCGCCAAAGCCCGCCAGCACGGGGAAAAGCAGGTCTAACGCACCGAAAATCACCAGCAGCAGCACCGCCTCATTTTGGGTATGCAGCAGCGTCGCCAGCCGTTGTTCCAGCGCATACACCGGCGGCACCATGCCAAAGGCGTTGCCGAGCGCCGCGAACACGAGCATCAACGCCAGTAACGCGGAATCAACGCGCGGCAGCCAACTTTCTGCCTCCCCTGCTTCTTTCAACGGCGAGCGCGTCACCAGCGCCACATTGTCATGCGGGCACGCGCGGGCGCAATCCAGACAAAACAGGCAATCCATGTTGCTTTTGATTTGCGGCACATACAACTCGGTGGGACACCCCGCCACAGCCGCCGAGCCGTTGACGCATTCATGCCCGATGCAGGTGCGGCAGGTTTCGGCGCGACGGGCGGTAATTTGCAACGGGGAAACCGTTGCATGCACCATATTGAACGAGCCGAGCGGGCAAATATATTTGCAAAACGGGGACTCGGCGAACAGGGCTTCCAGCACAAACGCGCCCACAAAATACGCCACCGCCACCCACGCCGTGAGCCACGGACTCGCCCACAAATCGAGCCATTCATACAGCCAGAAGATGAGGAACAACGCGCCGATGGCGAGCCATTTGTTGCGCAAAACACGATGCCAGCGCCAACCGCGCATGCTCCATCGGGCGGCGAGGGTGCGCGGCAAGTGGAACGGACACGCCATGCAAAACAGGTTGCCCGTCAGCAGAATCGCCAGCACCACCAATCCCCGATAATGCGTCCACGAGAGAATGGTGGCTAAATTTTCAGGGGCGCGCTGAGGTCCGGTGAAACCATCGTACAGAATTAAGGCGGCGATGACCAATAGCAAACTTTGCAACACCAGCCGCCCCCACCGCCAGCGCAAAAAGTTTCCAATTAATG